>JALYLZ010000028.1 GCA_030774015.1 Actinomycetota bacterium
TGTTCAGGCGGGCGGCGATCTCGTCGTTGTCCAGTCCCTGAGCCGCCAGCAGGACGATCTGGGCCCGGAAGACCTCTCGATACGGCAACGTATACTTCCGGGCCCGCACCTCCAGCACGCTCCGCTCATTCGCGGTCAGCTCAACCACGTACGGACTCTTCCTGGGCATGGCGACGACCCCTCCGGGGCCCGCGAGACCATACCGTATCACGCACAACTTACGCGAGTGTACTTATGCGGAGAGGTACTTAGGGAGAGTCGCCGGGCGACCACCTTGATCAACCGACCGTCGCCGGTTTCGTCCTGAAACCCCCTCACGGGGATGACCGTCGTGCTCGGAGCCGTGGGCGGGCTGGCGGCGCTCCTCCGGCCGGGCCGCCTGTGGGCCCTCGCCATCGCGGATGCCCTGGTAGCCACGGCCGTGGTCGCGTCGATGTTCGGCGTGGGCCTCTACGAGCTGGCCCCGCTGATGCTGCTGGGCGCCGCCACCATCCGCACCCCCCACCGTCCGGCGGCCACCAGCGCTCCTGTCGCGCTTGGTGAGGCCACCCCCGAACCGCAGCGCCGCACCGCCTGATCCGACCCCCGTTTCGCCCGCCCTCACCTGGGAAGGGTCTGCCTGACACGTGAATGGGGGAGGTTCGGTGATGGGCATCCTCGCGATCGTCGCGCTCCTGCTCGGCCTGGCCGCCGCCGGTGTTCTCGTCGACGTCGTCGTGGAGAACGGCTCCGGTCCGGCCCACGGCGTCGCCGTGTTCGGCCAGACCATGCATCTCTCCATCCGCGAGCTGGCCGTGGCGGGCGCGATCCTGGGCGCCGCGGTCGTGATCCTGGTCGCCGTGGGCCTGGCTCTCCTGGCCCGGCGGCGTGGACGCCGGCGCGCCCAAGGCACCGGCTGGCAACCCGATCGGCAGGAGCTCGAGCGTCGGGTGGAGCAACTGGCGGCGCGATCCCGCCTCCTGGAATCCCAGAACGCCTCGCTCAACCAGGAGAACCTGGCCCTGCGGCAGCGGGCCGAGGAGCTGGAACCCGCAACCGAGCGCTCGCCGGAGTTCGGTCCCGCCGGCAGCCAGGTGTCGAAGACGGCCCTGATCTCCGCACCCCCGCCTCCGGTCCCGCCGGGCGGCGGCGAACCCGTGGGACAGCGCCGACGGTAGCCGCGTAACGGCGCGAGGCCGGCCCGACGCAGAGACGCAGAGACGCAGAGACGCAGAGACGCAGAGACTACGTCCGGCTCAGCGCCCGGCCGGCCAGCGAGAAGACGGCCCGCCGCTCGCCCGGCTTGAGCCCGACCGCCACCAGGACCACCCCGTACACGATCGTCCCCACCAGGATCGACCCGCCCAGGTCGATCAGCCACTTCGGCCCGGCCAGCGCCAGGTGCATCCCCCACATGGCCAGCCCGCCCGCCACGGCCGGCGGCACCAGCCGCAGGAAGTGCCGGTCGAACGGCCAGATCTTCACGAAGTGGTGGACGAGGAGCAGCCGCGCCACGGCGGACGTCGTCAGCGTCACGGCCTCCGCGATGGCCGCACCCTTCATCCCCATCGACGGCGCCAGCCACACCGCCACGCCCACCGCCAGCACGAACGACAGCGCGTAGACCAGCAGGTCCCAGCCGGTCCGCCCCACCATGATGAGGATGAACCCGACCGTTCCCACCACCACCGGCACGATCAGCCCGATGATCAGGATCTCGAGGGCCGACTTCCCGGCAACGAAGTCCGGGCCGTACACGCGCATGATGGTCCCTGGCAGGATCGCCAGCGCCAGCAGGATCGGCATGGTGGTGGCCAGGCCCCACCGGGTCACGTTCTTGTAGAGCTGGTTCAGCTTCTCGTGCTCGCCCCGGTGGTGCAGGTCGGCCACGAACGGGCTGAACACCAGCGACAGCGAGGTCAGGAACAGCAGCAGCGACTGGCCGGTCCGAACGGTGGCGGCGTAGACCCCGACCTCATGGGACGGGCGGTAGTTCGCCAGGACGAACAGGTCGGTCCAGAAGAGCATCTGCGAGAACAGCGTGGCCGGCGCGCGCAGCAGCCCGAACCGCATGAGGGCACCGGTGTGCTCCTCCGGAATCCCGCCGCCGTCGGTGCGGGCGTCGAACCCGCGGGTCTCCCGCTCCCAGGCCCGCCAGGCGAAGAAGCACGCCGCCGCCCACGACAGGGCGTAGGCCAGCGTGGTGATGCCGGCGTTCTTGGCCACGAACCACCCGGCGAGGGCGATGACGATCCATCCCACCGGCTGGCCGATCCAGAAGATGTACAGCGTGTGCCGCATGATCTTCAGGCCCCGGGTTCCCCCCAGATAGGCCCAGGTCACCGCGGCGAAGGGGATGGCAAGGGCCGCGGCCCAGAACGCCAGCGTCCCCTGATGGCGCAGCCGCGAGGACACGAACACCCGGGCCAGAGGCCCGGCCAGCAGGAACACCGCCACGCCCAGCGCCAGCGAGACCACGGTCGCGATCACCGCCGACTTCCGCACCAGCGGCCGGACCCGCCCCAGCTCGCCCCGGCCCACCAGGATGGCCACCAGCCGCACGTTGGCCACGTCCATGCCGAACCGGGTCGCCGTCGACGCGATGAACGCGAACTGCGTGGCCACGGTGACCACGCCGAAGACCGCCGCGCCGAGCGACCGCGTCATGACCACCTGGGTGGCGAAGGTGGCCAGGACGCCGGCCCCCAGGCCGATCACGTTCTGGCCGGCGCCGCCCAGGATGTCGCGCTGGTCGGCGAACTGGCCGCGGGGGAGCACGGACTCCAGCGCCGTGCGAAATCCGCCGCGGCGCTTCACCGGCCGCTCGCCCGTGCGCCCCACGCTATTCCAGGTAGCCCAGGCCGCGGAGGTGCTCCTCCATCTCCTCGGCCTCCAGGTCGCCCACGGCCTGGCCCCCGTCCTCGGTGGCGGCCGCCGACGCATCGCCGGCCCGCACCGCGGCCTCCGCTCCCAGCACGGAGGTGAGCACCCGGCCGGTGTGGGCCACCGACGCCGGAGCGTCCAGCGCGGCCAGCACCGTCGGCGCCACGTCGACCAGGTTGGGCGATTCGGCGAACGCATCGGCCGCCACGTTCGGACCGGCCGCCACGATCACGCCCTCCATCCGGTGGTCGCCCGACACCCAGTCCGCCCTCTCCACCATGGCCTTGGCGTGGGTGAGGCTGTACAGCTCGGCCGGCTCGAACAGCAGGTCCGGCGCCCGGTCCAGGAACTTCCCCTTGAAGACCTCCTCGCGCCGCCACACCCGCTTCACCGGCGAGCGGCCCGTGTCCGGATCCTTGAACGACGCGATCCTCTCGGCCAGCTCGTCGCGGACCCGCTCGTAGTCCTCGGCCGGCACGATCCCGTCGACCTCGCGTCCGGCCAGGTTCACCGACACCCCTTCACCGGTGGACCGGATCGACGTGTACGCCCGCGTCTTCGCCCAGTTCACCGATTGGGGCAGCGACACCTTCCCGTGCAGGCCCAGCATGTCGTACACCTTCCGCGCCACGTTCCGGGCCCACCCCCACTGCATGGGCCCGAACACCGCCTGGCTGGCCGAGAACTGGAGATACCCGAGATGCCGCAGGAGTTGGTCCATGTGCACCGCCCGGGTGCAGGACTGGAACCCGTGGTCGGAGATGAACATCACCAGGTCGTCGTGGCGGGTCCGGGACAGCAGCGACCCCAGGGCCTCGTCGAGCATCCGGTACACGTCCCGGACCCGCTCCGCCACCTTCTCCTTCGAGCGCGTCGCGTAGTCCGGGTGGTCGGGCGAGAGGTACTCGGACAGGCAGTGCTGGACCCGGTCCGTGGCGAAGAACACGAAGCATCCGAGGTCCCAGTCCGAGTCCGCGAGGCGCTCCATGGCCTTGATCCGGGCCCGGGTCACCGTGTTCACCTCGTCCAGGAACGCGTCCGGCCGGTTCCGGTACGTGGTCCACGACATCCCGTTGATGGGCCACGGGGTCCCGGCCTTCTCCAGATCGTCAGCCAGCGTCGAGGGGTACGTGAACGCCCGCCCCTTCGGCAGCACCCCGCCCGCGATGAGCCGCCCCCTGATCTCCGGCGGAGGAAACGTCAGCGGCACGTTCACCATCAGGATCTCCCGGCCGGCCGCCGAGAGGTCGGGGAGGAACGTGCGCTCCTTGATGGACTTGTAGGTCACCGGGTACTGCTTGTGCGTTCCCGGCACGCTCTCCAGGATGTCGAACACCCCGTGGTCGGCCGGATCGACCCCGGTGAGGAAGGACGGCCAGGCCGCCCAGGAATGGGTGGGGATGGTCGAACGCAGGACCCCCTTCGCGCCCCGGCCGATGAGCGCCGCCAGGTTCGGCAGCGCGCCCTGCTCCAGGAGCGGGTCGAGGATCCTCCAGTCGGCGCCATCCCACCCCACGAGAAGGACTCGAGGCATGTTCGTGTCTCCAGGTGTCGGTGGGCGCCCGCGAGCCGTCATCGCTCCCGCGAGCCCGACCAGTGTAGGAAACGGCACCGGTGGGCACCAATCCCGGCTCGAGCCGCCGCTCAGCGGGCGGTGCACACGCCGAGCCGAGCCCATGGTTGACGACCTCCCCGGGTACCCTGTATATATCGAGTCGATATATGGACCCGATATATCGGGTCGATCTATTCGGAAGGGACGAACGTGCTCGAACTCGCCATTCTCGGCCTGCTGAAGGAGCGGTCGATGCATGGATACCAGCTGAACCAGCGCCTCGCCGACACCCTGGGAGGGTTCTGGAAGGTGTCCTACGGCTCGCTGTACCCGACCCTGCGCCGCCTCGAGCGTGAAGGCGCCGTGGAGCCCGTGTTCGCCAAGGAGGAGGTCGGGCGGCGCAAGAACGTCTACCGCATCACCGAGAAGGGCGAGAAGCTCTTCTACGACCTGCTCCAGGAGGCCGGGCAGGAGTCCTGGGAGGACAACCGGTTCCGGGTCCGCCTGGCCTTCTTCAAGTACCTGAAGCCGGACACCCGGCTCCGCCTGCTGGAGAAACGGCGGGCCTACCTGGAGGACCGGCTGTCGTCGATCCGGGCATCGCTCACCAAGACTCGCGAGCGCATCGACGCCTACACGGAGTCGCTGATGAAGCACGGCGCCGACGCCACCGAGCAGGACATCGCGTGGCTGGACGGCCTCATCAAGAGCGAGCGCCGGAAGGTGCAGGCAGGCGGGACGGCGAAGGAGGGGGGCCGGCGCCGACCCAGCTCGAGTTTCCCCACGAAGGAGCGTGCAACGTGAAGAAGATCCGTCTGGCCATCGTCGGGGTGGGCAACTGCTCCGCCGCCCTCGTCCAGGGCCTGGAGTTCTACAAGGACGCCCCGCGGGGCGCCGACGTCCCCGGGCTCATGCACGTGACCGTGGGCGACTACCACGTGTCCGACGTGGAGGTGGCCGCGGCCTTCGACGTGGACGCCAAGAAGGTGGGCAAGGACGTCTCCGAGGCCATCATCTCCGAGCCCAACAACACCATCCGGTTCGCGGACGTCCCGCCGCTCGGCGTCGAAGTCCTCCGCGGTCCGACCCTGGACGGGCTCGGGAAGTACTACCGGGAGATCATCGAGGAGTCGGACACGTCGCCGGTCGACGTGGCCGCGGCCATGCGGGAGGCCGAGGTCGACGTGGTGGTCAGCTACCTCCCCGTCGGCAGCGAGCAGGCCACGCGGTACTACGCGCAGGCCGCCATCCACGCGGGCGCGGCGTTCGTGAACTGCATCCCGGTGTTCATCGCCTCGGACCGTGAGTGGGCGAAGAAGTTCGCCGACGCGGGACTGCCCATCGTGGGCGACGACATCAAGAGCCAGGTCGGCGCCACCATCATCCACCGGGTCCTGGCGAAGCTGTTCGAGGACCGAGGGGTGCCCGTCGAGCACACCTCGCAGCTCAACTTCGGCGGCAACATGGACTTCCTCAACATGCTGGAGCGGGAGCGCCTGGTCTCGAAGAAGAAATCCAAGACGCAGGCCGTGACCTCGCAGATCGGCCGGGACATCGGCAAGGACAACGTCCACATCGGCCCGTCGGACCACGTGCCGTGGCTGGCCGACCGGAAGTGGGCCCACATCCGGATCGAGGGCCGCGAGTTCGGCGACGTTCCGGTGACGGTCGAGCTGAAGCTCGAGGTGTGGGACAGCCCGAACTCCGCCGGCATCGTGATCGACGCCGTGCGGTGCGCCCGGGTGGCCCTGGACCGCGGGGTGTCCGGCCCGCTCATCGGGCCCTCGGCCTACTTCATGAAGTCGCCGCCGGTGCAGTTCTCCGACGACGCGGCCCGAGAGATGGTCGAGCAGTTCATCCTCGGCAACGGCGCCTCCAAGGCCGCCGACTGGAGCGAGTTCTTCGACGTCCAGCCGGCGTAGCGCCGGATCGATCAGCCGCGGGACCTCAACGACCCGACCGGGGGGCCCTCCGGGGAAGGGCGCCGGTGCGATGGGCGAGTTCGATCATCTGTTCGAGCCAGGCAAGGCGCTGGGCATGTGTGGCCGAGAGCCCCAGGGTCCACTGCACGCGGCGGTGCTCCTCCCAGCTCGCTCTCCAGTCACCGCGATCCTGGTGCTGCTCAGCCATCGTGCTCCTGACGGCGCTCCATGATCGCCTCCAACGCTTCGATGTCCAGCAGATCCTCGGGACGGCCGGCCACCCGCTTCAGGGCGATGAGGTCGGGGATGGAGGCCACCCGAGCCGTGGTCCCCGCGAGCTGGACCATCTCGGACCGGCCCCACAGCTCCTCGAAGTCGACCGGGTTGTCCGCGAACAGGTCCACCGAGCGCAGCGGGTTCGCCGGATCCCACATCGAGAACACCTGCATCCCCTGCTCTGCCATCCATCTGGCCCGGGTCTCCTCGTCGGCGAACTCGAACGGATCCACCGGCGCCCGGGGCCGCATCCCCAGCTCGACGAGCGTGTCGATGGCCTTCCTCGCGGCCGGCGGGGAGAGGTCGATCGCCAGGTCGAGATCGGCGGTCAGGCGGGCATGCCCATGGAGGACGACGGCCACCCCTCCCACGACCACGTAGCGAATATCGTTGCGGTTCAGCGCCTCGAAGATAGGCTCGAACAGCGGCACGGCCCGACTATAGAGTGCCGGATGAGCCGGCAGCCGGGGGGGCGATGAAGGGGTCGGCGGCGCGGGCGCGGGAAACCCTGCGCTCGTCCGACTTCCGGCGGCTGTTCGCGGCCCGGATCGCCAGCCAGCTGGGGGACGGGCTGTTCCAGGCCGTCATCGTGGCCGCGGTGGTGTTCTCGCCGGAGAAGCAGAGCACTACCGTCGGGTTCGCCAGGGCCACCGCCGTCCTCGTCGTCCCCTACTCCGTGCTGGGACCGTTCGCCGGCGTGTTCATCGACCGGTGGCGGCGTCGCCGCATCCTGGTCGTGACGCCACTGCTGCGGGCCGCCGCCGCGCTGCTGCTGCTCCCCGGAGCCGGCGCCGCCGTCCCTTTCTACGCCGGCGCGCTCATCGTGCTCTCGGCGAACCGCTTCTTCCTGGTCACCGCGGGCACCGTCACCCCCAAGCTGGTGGTGTTCGAGGACCTGCTGGTGGCGAACTCGTTGAACAGCGTGGGCGGGACGCTGGCGACGATCGTGGGCGTCGCCGCGGGCGGCCTGATGACGGACGCGTTCGGCGCACCCCCCACCATCGCGCTCACGGTCTTGCTGTGGGGGCTGGCGTCCCTCATCGCGTCGACCATCCGAACGAACCTGTCCGCGGCGCGGCGCCCGGAGGCGGCCCTGCGCCGGGAGCTGGCCCGGGTGGCCGGGGAGCTTCGCGACGGGACCCGCCGCCTGTGGAACACTCCGCGGGCTCTCGGCCCCATCACCTCCTATACCGTGGACCAGTTCCTCCAGGGCCTGATCCTGGTGATCTCGTTCGTGGTGTTTCGGGACCGGTTCCGGGAGGGCGTCGGCTCGTTCTCGTTCCTGATCGGCGCGTCGGCGGTGGGCGGGTTCGCCGGCATGGCCACCGTCGGTTGGCTGGAGTCGCGCCTGCGGAAGCCGGCCATGGTGGCGGTGGCGTTCCTGGTCTCGGGCATCCCGCTGCTCGCGCTGTCGGGGTTCATCACCAGGATCTCGGTGGTGGTGGCGAGCTTCTTCCTGGGGCTGGGGTTCGCCTGGAAGAAGATCCCCATCGACACGATGGTCCAGCAGGCCATCCCCGACGCGTTCCGGGGACGGGTGTTCGCCGTCTACGACGTGGCGCAGAACATGGCCCGGGTGGTGGCGGCGCTCATCGCCATCGCCGTGGTACGGAGCTCAACCGTCGGGCTCGACATCGCGGTGGCCGGCGCGATCATGGTGGCGTACGCGCCCGTGCTGCCGCGGTGGGTCCGCCGAAGCACCTCGCTGGAGGTCCGCTCGTACGCTGGCGCTCGCGCCGACGAGCAGCCGCGCTCGGTGGTGATGGCGGGGGTCGAGGAACCCGTGGAGGTGGAGCGGGCCTGGCGCGAGGAGCGGGCGGGCGCGCGGCTGCTGTGCTTCCAGCTTCGGCTGCCGGACGGCTCCCGGATCGAGGTGTCCCGGCCCGAGGACGGCGAGCAGTGGCGCCTGGACCGCGAGCTTCCGGCCTGACCGTCATGGAGCGAGCGGATCATCGCGTCCGTCCGTATCGGGTGGGGGCAGGCTGTCGCAACGGGCGAAGGTGGCGTGTGGGTCATCGACTTCTGGCGAGACACTGTTTCGAGGATCGACCCGGCGACGAACAGGGAGGTGGCGATCATCCCGTTGCGACTGCCGTTCGCGGTGTGTGAACATTGCCCCGGTGCCCACGACTTCCTGCCGTACGACCTGGCAACCGGCGCAGGCGGGGTGTGGGTAACGACGGGTCGGGGGGCGGTCGCTCGTATCGATCCTCCAAACGACTCCGTGGCTGCGTACATCCGGATCCGGGGTGAGACAGGAGACGTCGCCGTCGCCGAGAACCGAGTCTGGATGAGCGCCGGCGCCCTCGGCGTACGGGTAATCGATCCCGCCACGAACAGGGTCGTGGAGAAGATCCCCATCGTCGACGGGCGCCATCCCGTCCAGGCTGGCGTGACAGCGTTCGGCGGTACCCTCTGGGCGGCTGGGAACGACCTGCGACGCACGGGAGACCCGGGCAACCCTTACGAGCTGTCCAGTGGCGGCGGAGGCACCGTCGTCCGCATCGATCCCGTCAGCGCACGGGTCATCGCAACGATCCACGTCGGCCAGCACGTTTTCCTGCGGGCGGCAGATCAGGACTCGGCGTGGGTGCTGGTAGGTCCGCCCCGGCGCGACGACGTCTACCGGATCGACGCAGGGGACAATCGGCTCTCCGGCCCGTTCCATCTTCCCGGTGCGCTGCTCGCCGTCGGCTATGGATCGGGCTGGGTTTTTTCCGCAGACCACACGATCGAGCGAGTGGCCTTGCCTGGATAGAGGTTCCCGGAAGTTCCTCAGAACACGTGCGGGCACCACGGCGCCGGGTCCCAAGCGAACATGGCGCTCGCCCTGGCCAGCGCACCGTCGGTGCGCTCCTCCACCCGGCCCGCCGAGCCGAGCGTCCGGAGCGAGATCCCGCCCAGGTATGCCGCGCCGAGGTCGGCCGCGGAGAGCACCAGGTCGGGTTCCTCCGAGGTCTGCTCGCAGGTGGCGATGCCAGGCCCGCCTTCGAGGACGTAGCGGCCATCGTTCCACGGACACACCGGGTCGCGAACCTCGAAGGTCACCCGACCGGCCGCCGCGTACATCCGCGACGCCAGGGCCGTCGGCACATCCACCAGCCGGAACCACAGGCCGTCTCCGACCGTCAGGCGCAACCGGCGGGGATCCTCCAGCATGTGGAACAGCGGCTCGTCGGGAGGACGCCCGTGGCCCTGGATCCTGGCCACAAGGTCCACCCCCAGGCAGAATCGCCACAGGTCCCGATAGGCGTCGTCCGTGGCCGCGACAAGCTCATCGACCGCGAGCACGCCGGCCGGCGTCTCCTCCGGCCAATCGCCTCGGATGCGATACGCCACGTAGCCGTCGGAGCCGTCCCACGAGTCGTGCACCGCGAAGAACAGCGCCCCGAAACCCTCCCGTTCGTGCTCGGGGTCGTAAAACCGCGCCTCCCACCAGCCCTTGGGGCGGCTCATCATGCCCGGCCGGGAGGGCAGCGCTCGCTCGTAGATCGGACCGAATACGTCGAGCGCCTCCGCCCGGCTCACCAGCCGCACGGCGCCGGCGGGCTCGAACGGGCGGGCGAACGTCGCATGGCGCCGCTCGAGGTCGATGCGGCAATCCAGCGTGCCGATCCCGAACCCGAACCGACCGTAGATCCCGCCCTCGGAGGCACCCAGCGTCGACACGGCCTCGCTTCGCTCGTGCGCGTCGTCCAAGAGCGGACGCATCAGCTCGGTCATGACACCGCGGCGGCGGTGGGTCGGAATGACGCCGATCGTGGTGACGTGGGCAGTGGGGATCACCGCTCCCGGCACGGTCAGCTGGAACCGATACGCCGCGCCGATGCCCACCATGGTGGGGCCGTCGAACGCGGCCAGGCTGCGGCCCGGCTCGAACTGGATGCGGTGGGCCTCGATGTCCGATTCGGTCGGGTGCGCGCCGAAGGCCACGAACGCGGTCCGGATGTAGTCGTCGAGCTCAACGGGCTCGATGGCCCGGACCTCGAAGCCCACCTAGCGGGGGAGCTCGGGCCCGGCGTCCGGGCGCTTGGTGCCCTGGGTGGGGTAGCCGCGCCCGCCCCGCGGCCGCTCGGACTGCCGCAGGAGCTTCCGGACGCGCCACCGCAGGTAGTAGAAGCTCCCTCCCACCAGCAGCGCGACGGCCAGCACCACGGACACCACGATGATCAGCGTGACCTTGATGACCGCGCCGAGGATGCCGGCGACGGCGGCGATGAGCAGCAGGAGCAGGACCCACACCATCAGGCATCCATCCTACCGGCCGGGGCGCGCGATCGAGGTCCCCGTGGCATGCGTCCGGATGGGCCCGGCCCCCCGGGGCGGCCAGTACACGAACCGGACCCGGCCCACGATGGCCGTCCTCGACACCGGCCCGAACGACCGGCTGTCCGTGGAACTCTCGTGGTTGTCACCGACCACGAACCACTCGTCGGGCCCGAGCGGCCGGCCGCCGGGAAGCGCCGGGTCGCCCGGCCCACCCAGCACCCGCTTGACGAGCTCCAGGCCAGGACGCAGCGGGTGGGCCACCACCACGACCTGTCCCATGGCCACCCGGCGGGCCCTGGTGGCCACCGCCCAGTCCCCGGCCCGGAGCGAGGGGGCCATGCTCGTCCCCTCGATCTCGACCCGAAACGGCCGCCACCGCCACAACAGAGCGGCCACGGCGAGCGACGTCCCGACGGCCGCGGCGAGGCCGAAGCGGCCCGTTCGCGAGTGGTGATACGTTGTCCTGGTCTTGGTGTCCCGACCGAAAGGAGCGGAGATGCTCAACCTGGTGAGAGCTTTCCTCAAACCATCCCGCGTCGTCCACGCCCACTGTGATCTCCCCTGCGGCGTCTACGACCCCGCGCAGGCCCGGATCGAGGCCGAGTCGGTGCAGAAGATCCAGGACAAGTACGGCGACGCCGAGAACCAGAAGAAGCCCTCCGAGACCGTCGAGGACTTCAAGGCGCGCTGCCTGGTGATCAAGGAGGAGCGGGCCGACCTGGTGAAGCACCACCTGTGGGTGCTGTGGACCGACTACTTCAAGCCGGAGCACGTGGAGACGTATCCGCAGCTGCACGAGCTGTTTTGGAACGCCACCAAGGAGGCGGGGAACGCGAAGAAGTCCACCGACCCCGCCCAGGGCCAACAGCTCCTCGACCTCATCGGCGAGATCGACAAGATCTTCTCGGAGACCAAGAAGTCCTAGCGGCGTTCGCCGTTTCCGTTTGGGCGTTTTGCGTGGGCCGGGGGGCAAGACCCCGGCCCACGGTCATGCCCGGGGCTTGCGCGCCCGTCGCGCCACCCGGCTGGCCGCGTCCGCGGCGTGGCGGAACCCGTAGGTCACGGCCACTCCCACCACCACCAGGAAGATGGCTCCACGCAGCCCCGTGCGCTCGTAGCCCACCCACCCCACGAAGGCGATCGCCACGACGTTCAGGCCCAGCATCAGGGCATTCCACCAACCGGGACGGGGAGGCTCGTCGTCGTGGACGTCGTGGACCACGTGGAGATGCTCCCGCCCATCATCGCCGGGATCGCCGTTCACGAGGGCATGGTACGCCGCCTGGTCGGTGGCCCGGAAGGGCCGTTGAGGGTTCCGGTTGGTCCGCGTCGATGGCGCGCTGCTAGGCTCGCCGGCCGATGAAGGACGTCGGCCTGGCCGGGCTCCCCTACGCGGGGAAGTCGACTCTGTTCACCGCGCTGACCCGGGTCGGGGCGGCGGGTGGGCGGTCGAGCCAGGCCGTGGTTCCAGTCCCCGATCCCCGCCTGGCCGTGCTGGCCGATCTGGAGCGGTCCCGGAAGGTCGTCCACGCGCAGGTCCGGTTCGTGGACGTCCCGGGCGGCCTGACCGCGCAGGGTATCGCGGCCCTCCGCGAATGCGATGCGCTCTCGCTGGTGCTTCGCGGGTTCGGCCCCGACGCCGATCCGGCCGGCGAGCTGGAGCGGCTTCGGGCCGAGCTGCTCCTGGCCGACATGGCCGTGGTGGAGAGCGCACTCGGAAACGCCACCAGGCGGTCCCGAGCCGGACGGTCCGGTGGGCCGGAGGTTCCGGTCCTGGAACGAGCCGCCGCCGCGCTCTCGGAGGAGCGGCCATTGTCCGGCGTCGAGTGGGACGACGACGCGCGCCAGCACCTCCGCGCGCTGGCTCCGCTGACCCTGAAGCCGTGGGTCCCGGTGGTGAACCTGGAGGAGGGGTTGGAGCTCCCGGAGGGACTCCCGGATGGCGCGGTCGGGGTGTGGGCGTCGATCGAGGCCGAGACGGCCGGGATGCCCGAGGACGAGGCCCGCGCGTTGCTCGTCGAGTTCGGCGTGGAGGAGCCCGGTCTCGATCGGGTCATTGCGGCCTGCTACGGAGCGCTCGATCTGATCACGTTCCTGACCACCGGCGAGGACGAGACGCGGGCCTGGGAGGTCCGGCGCGGGGCCACGGCGCAGGATGCGGCCGGCGCCATCCACACCGACCTGTCCCGCGGGTTCATCCGGGCCGAGGTGGTGAGCTACGACGACCTGGTGGCCGCCGGCAGCTGGAACCAGGCGAAGTCCCGAGGCCTCCTCCGGGTCGAGGGCAAGGATTACCTCGTCCGAGAGGGCGACATCCTCCACGTCCGCTTCAACGTCTGACGACGCCAGCTTTCCGGGACATGATGCGCTGTTTCTCTGGCGAGAATGGCCGGAAAAGCTCTATGCTCTGACCTTCGTGGATGACGCGTATCGGATCGGGGAGGCGGCCGCGGTGCTCGGCGTGCGGGTCGAGACGCTTCGGCGGTGGGAGCGGTCGGGGAAGATCTCCAGCCGCCGGACCGCCGGCCGGCAGCGGCTGATCCCGGCGTCGGAGGTGGCCAGGCTGCTCGCGTCGCGGCGGGAGCGGCCGGTGCCGATCCTGGCCGCGTCGGCCCGCAACCACTTCCCGGGCGTGGTCACGGCGGTGAAGAAGGACAAGGTGGCGGCGACCGTGGAGATCCTGGCCGGGCCGCACCGGATCCTGGCGCTCATCACCCGCGAATCGGTCGACGAGATGGGCCTGAAGCCGGGGATGCGGGCCATCGCCACGGTCAAGGCCACCAACGTCATCGTCGAGGTCCCCGAGTGAGGCGGCTCCTCGCCGTCCTCCTGTGCTCGCTCGTCCTGGTTCCGGCCTGCTCGGGAGCCTCCAGCAACGACCGCCTCACGGTCCTGGCGGCGGCCTCCCTGACGGAAGCATTCCAGACCATGGGGAGGAACTTCGAGAAGCTACATCCGGGCGTGACGGTGCGGTTCAGCTTCGGCCCATCGGACGGGCTGGCCACCCAGATCCAGGGGGGGGCGCCGGGCGACGTGTTCGCCTCTGCCAGCGAGAAATGGATGGACGCAGTGGCCCAGAGTCCGGGCGTCGCGGACCGGTCCGACTTCGCGCGCAACCGCCTGGTGGTGGTGGTGCCGGCGTCGAACCCAGGACATATCGCATCGCTGAGCGACCTGGCCCGGCCGGGCGTGAAACTGGTCCTGGCGGCGGAGGGAGTTCCCGCGGGGGACTACGGGAGGGAGATCCTGGCGAATGCGGGGATCGTCGGGAAAGCCCTGGCCAACGTGGTCTCGAACGAGGTCGACGTGAAAGGGGTGCTCCAGAAGGTGGAGTCGGGGGACGCCGACGCCGGCATCGTCTATATCACCGACGTCACGCCCGACGTCGCCGGAAAGGTCACCGCCATCCCGATCCCGGACGACGTGAACGTGGTGGCCGCGTACGCGATCGGCGTGGTCGACGGGAGTCGCGTGGGGCCCCTGGCGAAGCAGTTCGTCCGGTACGCGCTCGGACCCGGCCAGATGGTCCTGCGGAGCGCCGGCTTCCTCCCGGCCTGAGCCCGTGGCTGCGGCCGCATCTTCGAGGCGTTCCTGGGCCATCCTGCTGGCGCTGCCGGCGGTGGCCTTCGTGCTGGTGCCGGTAGTCGGTCTGGCCGTCCGCGCGCCGTGGTCCCACGCCGGATCGAAGCTGACCGAGGCCGGAGCGTGGACCGCCGTCGCGGTCTCCCTGAAGGTGACGATCGGCGCGACCCTGCTGTCGCTGGCCGTGGGGTTCCCGGCGGCGTGGGCGTTGGCCCGGGTCCAGCTGCCCGCCCGCCGCATGGTCCGCGCCGTCATCGTGCTGCCGGTGGTGCTGCCCCCGGTGGTGGCCGGGGTGGCCCTCCTGGCCGTCCTGGGCCGATTCGGGTTCCTGGGGCGATTGCTGGCCCACGTCGGTGTGTCGCTTCCCTTCACGACCGCGGGGGCGGCGGTGGCCGCGGCGTTCGTCTCGGCGCCGCTGCTGGTGCTGGCGTTGGAGGCCGGCCTTCGGTCCCTGAACGTCCGGCTGGAGGACGCCGCACGGACCCTGGGCGCCTCCCGCTGGTACACGTTCCGCCGCGTCACGCTGCCGCTGCTGCGCCCGCACCTCGTGGCCGGGGTGGGTCTGGTGTGGGCCAGGGCCCTGGGTGAGTTCGGCGCCACCGTCACCTTCGCCGGGAACTTCCGCGGGACCACGCAGACCCTGCCGCTGGCGGTGTTCCAGTCGCTCCAGACCGATCCCGACGCCGCGATCATGGTGTCCGTCGTGATGCTGGGGATCTCGCTGGTGGTGCTGGTGGTCTTCGGCGGACGGCTCCTGGGCCGGTGAGCCTCCAGGCCGACGTCCGGGTCCGCCGCGGGGACGGGTTCCTGCTGGACGCGTCGCTCCGCGTGCCGGGGGGGCGAACGGTGGCGCTGCTCGGACCGAACGGCGCCGGGAAGTCCACGTTCGTGTCCGCCCTGGCCGGGTTGGAGCCGTTGCAAGAGGGCCGGATCGAGCTGGACGGAGCCACCCTGGAGGACTCGCGGACCGGCACGCGCGTGCCGGCGCAGGCCCGGCCGGTGGGGGTGGTGTTCCAGGACTTGCTGCTGTTCCCGCACCTGTCCGCGCTGGAGAACGTGGCCTTCCCGCTGCGGGCCCGGGGGGTGCAGCGAGCGGAGGCCCGTCGTTCGGCGCAAGCGCTGCTGGACCGGCTCGGCGTGGGGCATCGTTCGCGGGCTCGGCCGGGCGAGCTCTCCGGCGGCGAGGCCCAGCGGGTAGCCCTGGCCCGTGCGCTCGTGCACCAACCTCGGCTGATGCTGCTGGACGAGCCGCTGTCGTCGCTCGACGTCAGGGCCAGGGCCGAGATCCGCACGCTCGTCCGGACCACGCTGGCCGGGTTCGACGGGGTCCGGGTCCTGGTGACGCACGACCCGGTGGAGGCCATGACCCTGGCCGACGAGCTGGTGCTGCTGGAGGACGGCCGGGTCACCCAGACCGGGACGCCGGAGGAGATCCGGGCCGCGCCGCGGACGCCCTACGCCGCGGAGCTGGTGGGGCTGAACCTGTTCGCCGGCAGGCTGGTCCGGCTGGAGGACGGCGCTGGGCGGATCGAGACCGCCGACGGCGACATCGTCGTGGCCTGGCCGCCGGATGCCGAAGAGGCCGGGGAGGCCGGGGAGGCAGGAGCCGACGGCGTCCTGGCTCTGCTGCGGCCCTCCGACGTCTCGCTGTACCGCTCGAGGCCGGAGGGCTCCGCCCGAAACGTGATGCACGGGAAGGTCACGTCGGTGTCGATCGAGGCCGACCGGGCCCGCATCCGGGTGGCGTCGGCCCCCCCGCTGGTCGCCGAGGTCACCCCCGGCTCGGTCACGCGCCTGGGCCTCACTGAAGGCGTCGACGTCTGGGCCTCGTTCAAGGCCGTCGAGGTCACCGTGCTGCTGCCGTAGCCTCCCGCAGGAACCCCTCGAGGGCGCTAGCGGTCGATTGCCCGGCTAAGCGAATTGGCGCACCCAGGCGTCGGTAGGGGGAAGCGTGCGGGACGATCGACGAGAGGCCTTCGAGCAGCTCTGCCGTGAGGAGTACGCGGCGGTCCTCCGGGGCGCCTACCTGATAACCAGCGACAGAGAAGAGGCGGCCGACGT
This sequence comes from Actinomycetota bacterium, assembly GCA_030774015.1. Classification (NCBI taxonomy): domain Bacteria; kingdom Bacillati; phylum Actinomycetota; species Actinomycetota bacterium. The sequence goes on from JALYLZ010000028.1 coordinate 16,528, forward strand.
GGCCCAGGAAGCGTTCGCGCGAGCTTTCGAGCGATGGAGGTCGGTGTCGAAGCTCGACCGGCCCGGGTGCCTGGGTGCAACGGGTGGCGGCCAATCTCGCCATCTCGTGGCGGAGGCGTCGGCGGCGCCTGGCGCGGCTCCAGGTCCGATCAGAGACGGTCGCGACCGGCGGCCCCGAGGCTGCGGACCCCGAACTCATGGCGGCCATCCGGTCTTTGACCTCCGCGCAGCGCGCCGCAATCGTCCCGTGGAGCCTGGTCGCCGGGGAGGGCTACCTGTGGGTCCTGGACGGCAAGGGGTCGGTGGAGAAGATCGATCCTATGACCTCTCGGGTGGTCGCCGTGTTCGTCCACCAACTCCCCCTTTTCTCGGAAGGGACCAGCTTCGACTTCGCCGTGAGCGATGGCGGGCTATGGATCGCGCATTCCAATGCCATCACCGCTGACGACCATCTGATCAGGATCGATTCGCGCACGGGAGCAGTCACGAAGTCGATCGATCTTCTTGGGGCCACCGCGGTCGCGGTGAGCGCCGACGGTGTGTGGGCCACCACCGGACGATTCGTCACGGTCACCGCCAAGGCCATCCACCGCTATCCCGAAGGAGTGGTCCGAATCGATCCCACGACCGGCCAGATCGTCCAGCGAATCGCGGTTCGTGACCCGAGGGACATCGCCATCGGGGATGGGAGCCTGTGGGCGCTCAGCTCACCGCGGCGCGGGGTGCTCTACCGGATCGGCCCCCTCGACTCGAGCGGATCCTGACCGCAGCCGGCGCGGGGCGATCGCCGCGACGACAAGAAGCGGGATGAGCACCACCAGTACTGCCCACCTGGGGCCGGCCAGGTCGGCGACGCTGCCGTCGACCAGGGCAGCCAGCGGGCGGGTTCCCAGGAAGGCGATGGTCCACAGCCCCATGATGCGGCCGCGCATGTGGTCGGGGACCTCTTCCTGGAGCGCGGTGGTCCAGGTCGTGCTGGAGGCCAGGTAGCCGATCCCACCGATCACCAGCAGGACGAGGGCCGGCCAGAACGAGGGGATCCACGCGAAGCCGGCCATGCCGGCGGCGAACAACAGCATCGTGAGCGGCACCCTGCGGAACCGCTCCCGCGAGGGCGACCGGAACCACCGCCCCAGCAGGACCGCCGCCAGGATGGCGCCCACCCCGAACGCGGCCACGATGAGCCCGGCGTCGGCGCCGCGGCGATGGAACACCTGGCGGGCGAACGCGGGCCCCAGCGTCGCCACCGGGTCCGAGGCGATGGACACCGCGGCCACCGCCGCCAGCATCATCCGCAGGGACGGACTCCGCCACGCCATCGACATCACCTCGCGGATGGAGCCGCCGGTCCGCTCGGGTCTTCCCCCGGCAGGCAGGCGCAGCAGGAGCAGCGCCACGATCAGGGCCACGAACGACAGGCTGTTCAGGCCGAAGGCCCACGCGAACCCCAGCCAGGCGATGGCGGCGGCGGCGACCACGGGCCCGATGACGCGGGCCAGGTTGTAGGTCACCGAGTTCATGCCGATCGCCTGGCCCAGCCGCTGCGGCTCCACCAGGCGCGGCAGCAGCGCGCCCATGGTGGGGATGGAGATCGCGTACTGGACCCCGATCAGCGCCGCGACGACGATCACGGCCCACACGGTGACGTGTCCCGTCGCGGTGAGCAGGGCCAGGACGCCGGTCGCCGCGAGCGCCAGGACCTGCGTGCCGATCAGCAGCCGCCGCCGGTCGAACCGGTCGGCCAGGCGCCCGCCCACAAGGGCCAGGAACAGGACAGGCACGAACAGCGCCGCGCTGGTGACCCCGACCATGAACGACCGCCCGGTCAGGCGAAGGACCAGGACGCCCTGGGCGACGTTCTGGAGCCACGTGCCCGAGTTCGACACGATCTGACCGATGAAGAACAGCCGGAAGTTGCGGTTCCGGAACAATCCACGATGCGGCCCCCGGGCGCGCGAGGGCGACTCGGGTGCGCGGGTCTCGACGGAGTCCACTCCGGACGAGGCTACCGCGACACGTCGCCGAGGGCCGGAGGCCTACTCACTCAACCCCTGCTCCTTCGCCCACTCGTCGAGCAAGCGAAGCGCCTCTTCCTTGTCGATGGGGCCCTGTTCCAGGCGGATCTCCATGAGGTAGTCGAGGGCCTGGCCCACCAGCGGCCCGGGCTTCAAGCCGAGGTGCTCCATGACCTCGTTGCCGTCGAGCGCCGGGCGGAGCGCCTCCAGGTTCTCCTCCTCGGCCAGCTTGGCGATGCGGAGCTCCAGGTCGTCCTGAAGCGCCTGGAACTTCCGAGCCTTGAACGGGTCCCGGGTGGTGACGTCGGCCCGGGTCAGCTGGTTCAGCCGGTCCAGCAGCGGCCCCGCGTCACGGACATAGCGGCGCACGGCACTGTCGCTCCACCCCCCGCCGTAACCGTGGAACCGCAGGTGCATCTCCACCAGCTTCCGCACGTCCTCGATGACGTGGTTCGGATACCGCAGCGCGCGCAGCCGCTCCTCGGCCATCCGGGCCCCGACCACCTCGTGGTGGTGAAACTGCACGCCCTCCTCGGTATACGCGCGAGTCTTCGGCTTGCCGATGTCGTGCAGGAGCGCCGCCAGCCGCAGCACCAGGTCGTTCCGGTCGCAGTTCTCCACCACGGCGAAGGTGTGCCGCAGCACGTCCTTGTGCTTGTGCACAGGATCCTGCTCCAGCGACAGCTCCGGCAGCTCGGGCAGGAACTCCTCGGCCAGGCCGGTCGCCACCACCAGCTCCAGCCCCCGCGACGGCTGTTCGCCCAGGAGCAGCTTGTTCAGCTCGTCCTGGATCCGCTCCGCCGAGACGATGCGCAACCGCTCCCGCATGCGCTGCATGGCATCGATCACGCGCGGCGCCGGTGTCATCCCCAGCGTCGAGGCGAACCGCGCCGCCCGCAGCATCCGCAGCGGGTCGTCCGAGAACGCGACCTCGGGGTCGAGCGGCGTGTCGAGCGTCTTCGCGGCGAGGTCCTTCAGCCCACCGAACGGGTCCAGGAACTCCCCCTCGGGAAGCCGCACCGCCATGGCGTTGATGGTGAAGTCGCGCCGGGACAGGTCTGTGTGGATGTCCCTGCCGAAAGTGACCAGGGGCTTGCGTTCCTGCTCGGGATAGACCTCCTCGCGGAACGTGGTGATGTCGAACGTGCGGTCGCCCTTACGGGCGCCGACCGTCCCGAAGCGGACGCCCTGGAGGTACCGGCTGTCGGCCCAGCCCCGGATCAGGGCGATGGTCTCCTGGGGGTGGGCGTCCGTGGCCAGGTCGACCTCGGCGGCCTCGCCCGGCCGCCCCAGGAACCGGTCCCGGACCGCCCCGCCGACCATGTACAGCTCGTGCCCGGCCGCGCGAAAGCGCTCCCCCAGCTCGCGCACGAGCGGATCGACCTCGAGGACGGGGGGAGTGGGCTCCTCACCAGGAGAAGGGGGGTCGCCCATGACCGGGCCATGGTACCCCCGGCCTCGGCCCGGACGCGGATGCCAAACGGCGAGCTCGGGCGGCTCGGGTGGACCGGCCCGGTCGCGCGGGTCAGACGACGGGCGCGTTCCAGTCCACGACGAGCTTGGAGTGGTCCAGCGGATCGATCCGTACCGGGAGAAGAGCCCCTGGGGCGAGGCGAGCCATCTGGAAGCGAGGCACGGCCGCCCGGACCGTCGTCCGGAAGGGGTCCGATCCGGGGATGGTGACCTCGAGGTCGAGATCCGCCACGGGGCTGTCCATGCCGGCTCCCATGCCGGTCATGGTCATGCCGGCGTCCCGGACGGCAAGCAGCTTGGCCGTGGCCGGAACCCCTTCCGTCTGAAGGCGCGCCGCCTCGGCCTGCTGGGCCTGGACGTCGTGGAGGGCCTGTGTGGCCTGGGCCATCATCCCCGGGGCCTGCTTCATCATCTCGAGGGCGCCTTTCAGCCCGGTGGGCGCGCCCGACTCCCGCTGGAGCTCCTCGGCCTGCCCCTGGAGCTCCTTGGCGGCCTTCTTGGCCTCGCGCAGGTCCTTGAAGATGCCCATGACCCCTCCTCCGTGTGGGAACCGGGGCGAGTATAGGGGCCAGCGCTCGCTCCGCTCGGCCGCGGTCCGCGCGGCGGCTAGTCTGTCCCGGTGACCGAGATCCTGGTCGGGACCGCCGGCGGACTGCGCGTGCTCGGCGAACGGCCGCGGGCGATCCTGGAAGGACACGCCGTGGCCGCGCTGGCCCGAGCAGATGGAACCTGGTGGGCGCTCATCGACGGCCACGAGGTTTGGCGAGACGTCCTGGGAACGCCCGAGCGCGCCACGGCGATCCCGGCGCTTCGCGGGAACTGCCTGGTGGCCACCGAAGGCGGCACGCTGCTGACGGGAACTGCGGAGGCTCGGCTGTTCCGCATCGACGACGGAGCAGCGGAACCGGTCGCGTCCTTCGACCGGGTGGAAGGCCGGGACGCCTGGTACACGCCCTGGGGCGGCCCGCCCGACGTCCGGACGATGTCGGCCGGCCCGGACCGCGCCATCTACGCGAACGTGCACGTCGGCGGGATCCCCGTCTCGCGCGACGGCGGCGAGTCGTGGACACCGACCATCGAGGTCGATGCCGACGTCCACCAGGTCCTGGCCCGCCCGGATCATCCCGGCAACGTCCTCGCCGCGACGGCCTGGGGCTTTGCCGTGAGCCGCGACGGAGGCGACATCTGGGAGTTCGTCACGGACGGCCTTCACGCGGGCTACTCGCGGGCGGTCGCGCTGGCCGGGGACACGGTGCTCCTGACCGCCTCCACCGGCCCCCGGGGCCGGGCCCAGGCCGCCGTCTACAGAAGACCCGTCGACCAGCGCGGGGACACGGCGTTCGAACGATGCCGGGGCGGCCTCCCGGAATGGTTCGAGGGGAACATCGACTCCGGCTGGCTCGACGCACGTGGCGAGGAGGCGGCGTTCGCGGCGCCGGACGGGTCGGTGTGGGTGTCGACGGACGCCGGCCGGACGTGGGAGCAGGCTGCGTTCGACCTGCCCGAGCCACGCTGGGTGGCTCTCGCCGACTCGGACTAACCGGGCCGAGAGCGCACCAGGATCCCGCCCTGGCCGCTGGCCGCTACCGCCATGTTCCCTCCGATCGAGAAGGCCAGGCCGCCGAACATCTTCTGCTCGGCCACGCCCGTCTCGCCGGACAGGAGCTCGCGGATGCGGTCGGCCAGTTCCTCGTCGTAGGGCACGAAGGCCATGGTACCGGCACGAAGAACGGGGCGGTCTCCCTCGTGGGACTTCTAGGCGGATGCCGGCGCCCGGTACCGAGCGCCTTTCAGCACCAGCGTGAAGTCGTGGGGGTTGGACGCCGCCTCGCGCGCGTCCGCCTCGGTCACCAGTTCCTCCAGGACCAGCCGGACCAGGGCCTGGTCGAAGGTCTGCATCCCGTAGAACTCGCCCTCCGCCATGACGTCGGCGATCTCGATGGTGGTGGTGGGCTCCATGATCCGCTCCTGCACCCGGCCCGTCGCCACCAACACCTCCACGGCGGGCACCCGTCCCCGTCCGTCGGCGCGGGAGACCAGCCGCTGCGACACCACACCCCGGAGCGAGGCCGCGAAGGCCACGCGGACCTGGCGGTGCTGCTCGGGCGGGAACAGGTCGATGATCCGGTTCACGGTCTCGGTGGCGTCCACCGTGTGCAGCGTCGAGATGACCAGGTGTCCGGTCTCGGCGGCCTGGATCGCCGTGGCCGCGGACTCGGGGTCGCGGATCTCTCCGATGAAGATGACGTCGGGGTCCTGGCGGACCACGTGGCGAAGCGCCGCGCCGAACGACATGGTGTCGATCCCCACCTCGCGCTGGTCGATGATGGACAGCACGTCCTCGTGCACGACCTCGATGGGATCCTCGACGGTCACGATGTGAGCCCGCCGGGTCGTGTTGATGTGCCCGATCATCGAGGCGATGGTGGTGGTCTTCCCGGTCCCGGCCGGCCCGGTGATGAGCACCAGCCCCCGGTGAAGGTCGGCCAGGCTCCGGACCACGGGCGGCAGCCGGAGCTCGTCGAACGACGGGATCTCCGAGCGGACCCGCCGGATGGCCAGGCCCACCACGCCGCGCTGGCGGAACACGTTGATCCGGAACCGGCCCACGCCCGCCAGCGAGTAGCCGAAGTCAGCCTCGGCCGTCTCCGCGAAGCCGTCGGACTTGCGCATCGGCAGGAGGTCGGCAGCGATGCTCTCGGTGTCCCGCGAGGTCAGCGGGGGGAAGTCCGCCGGCCGGAGCTCGCCGTCCACCCGGTAGAACGGGGGCGACCCGACCTTGCAGTGCAGGTCGCTCGCACCCATCTCCACCAGGAGCCGCAGCAGCTCGGAGGCTTCCATCGCTCCCTTGGATCGGCCGGGGCCCCCGGAAACCTTAAGGGCGGGTTTGGCCTTGGCCCCGGTTGGACCGCCTTTTCCTGGCGAGTCGTGTTGCTCTGCGGAACACCGGGTACAAAGCGAGGGACCCCAACGACGCGGAGGTGACTGACACGTGGCGCAGGGCAACGGACGCATGAGCCGGGCGGAGGCCGGGCGCAAGGGCGGACTCACCACGAAGAATCGCTACGGCCCGGAGTTCTTCGGCCGCATCGGCCGCATCGGCGGCAAGAAGGGCGGCGACACCACCAAGAAGCGGTACGGCATCGAGTTCTACCAGCAGATCGGCCGCAAGGGCGGCTCCCGGTAACGCACGGCAGGGGCGGGCCCGCCACCCGCCCCCGGCCGGCAGGTCGAACCGGCTTGAAATCCTGAAGTTCCAGCAAGACGCAACGAAGAACGCTCGGCGCTGGCCAGCGCGGCCCACGCATGTGTCGGGGTCCAGCCGGGCCTACTGCCATACTTGCGCCGATGCGAACCAGCGTCGACGTCCACAACCATCTGGTGGAACGGGACATCGCCCACGAGCTGTTCAACGTGCGCGGACGGTTTCGATCCTCCGAGCGGCTGGCTTCCGTGCTGGACCTTCCCCCGGAACAGGTGGGAAAGGTCGTCGTGTTCGAGACGGACCGGGGGCCGCTGGCCGCCCTGGTCTCGTCGCAATCCGACCCCGACCCGAAGCGCCTGGCCCGGGCGGCGAAGGTGGAGCAGCTCCGCAAGGCCACGCAGGCCCGGAGCTCGCAGCTCTCGGAGTACCTCGCCGAAGCAACCCCGCCGGTCGGACTTCCCGAGCAGTTCACGGTGGTGATGGACCGCGCGCTAACCTCCGAGCCCGTCCTGTACTTCCCCGGAGGGGAGGCCACCGCCGTGCTGAAGGTCCGCGGGAAGGACCTCGTCCGCGCCAGCGGGGCCAAGGTGGCCCGGATCGCCTCGGAACGGATCGCTTCGGAACGGAAGGGATGAGGACCAGGGCCGAGGTCTCGGCCGGTGGCGTGGTCTTCCGGGACGGTCCGGAGGGACCCGAGGTGGTGCTGGCGTCGCGGCGCACCAAGCGGGGCGACCTGGCGTGGGGCCTGCCCAAGGGACAGATCGAACCAGACGAGCGTCCGGAGGAGACGGCCGTGCGGGAGGTGCGGGAGGAGACCGGGATCGACGCCGACATCGAGCGGGACCTCGGCGAGATCTCCTACTTCTACGTGTGGGATGGCGCGCGGGTCCGAAAGCGGGTGCGGTTCTTCCTGATGCGGGCGACCGGCGGGGACGTCTCCCGGCACGACCACGAGATGGAGGAGGTCCGGTGGATTCCGTTCCGGGAGGCGCTGCGGATGGCGTCCTATGGCTCGGAGCGGGAGATCCTGGAGCGCGCCGGCCTACAATGACCGGGCCGCCATGAGACGGCTCGCCGCATCCCTCGCCGCCACCCTCGTGCTCGCCGCCCTCGCACCGGAGGTGGCCGCGCAGACCATCACCGGGGAGGTCTCCCTGGTCCTGGTCCGGCAGAGCCCCTGGAACACCCTGGAGCAGCCCCTGCTCCGGCTGGGCGTGCGGGCCACCAACCACGGCACCGCACCGCTCACGAACCTCTCCCTCGGCATCACCGTGTGGTCACCGGTTCGCTCCCGGACCGCGTACAAGCTGTCGCTGACCGGGAACCCGGCCGACTCCGTCTTCCTGTTCGGCGAGACCCTGGGACTCAAGGGCACGCTGGAGCCGGGGGAAACGCGGACCTTCCTCCTCCAGCCGATCGACCTGTCGGTCTTTCCTCACGACCTCGCCTCCAGCGGGCAGAGCGCGATCTATCCGCTGGTGCTCGACCTGCGCTCCGACGATGCCTCCCTGGCCACCATCCGCTCCCCGATCATCTTCCTGGTCTTCCCGCAGGGGCAGCATCGCGCCCTGACCCCGCTGCGGCTGTCGTGCACGTTCGTGCTGGACAAGCCCATCCTGTACGGCCCCGACGGCGTGTTCGACGCGGACGCCGTGCGCGTGCTGCTGGCCCCGGGCGGGAGGATCCGCCAGGAGGTCAACGGGCTGGGGGGGCTGGTCACGGAGCCGCACCCACCCGCGATCGACCTGGTGCTCTCGCCCATGCTCCTGGACCAGCTGGACCGGCTCCAGCACGGCTTCACGGAACGGGCCGGATCGACCGAGCAGCACGTGGCGGCGGGCCAGGGCGCGTCCGGCGAAGCCGCCTCCCTCCTCCAGCAGATCAAGAAGATCGCGGCCTCGCCGACGGTGGAGCTGTCCGCGCTGCCGTTCGCCGACCCCAGCGTGCCGGCGCTGGTCGCGGCGGGCCTGGGCGGGGACCTCTCCACCCAGCTGGAGCGAGGCCGCCAGGAGGTCGAAGCCGTCACCGGTGTCACGCCGGACCGGGACGTGGTGCGCCCACCCCACTCGAAGCTCGACCAGGCCTCGCTGTTCGCCCTGTGGCAGCAGGGGTTCCACGTGTTCCTGGTGGACCCCGAGCTCGTGCGGAACCGCCCTGCCCAGGAGAAGGACTTCGCCCAGCCCGCCACCACCGCGCTCCAGGTGTCGCCCACCGAGACGGTGACCGCGATCATCCCCGACGCCGACACGCAGGGCCTGCTCACGTCCGACACGCTGGCCCAGGACCCCCGGCTGGCGGCGCAGTCGGTGCTCGGCGAGCTGGCCCAGATCTGGCTGGAGCGTCCCGGCGTCGAACGCTCCCTGGCCATCAGCTTCCCGGAGACCCTCCCGCTTCCCGGGGACCTGTTCGCGCCGCTGCTGCCGCAGATCGGGGCGGCTCCCTGGCTGACCCTCCAGAAGGCCACCACCATCGCCCGGAACTTCCCGCCCCCGTCCGAGCCGGCGTCCCTCGACCCGAACACCGGCGCGACCTTCCCCGATTGGTACGTCGGGACACTGCGCTCGGTCCGCACGGACATCCAGACCTACCGCTCCATCCTGGTGCGGCCGAACCCGCTCCCCGACCGCCTGGAGACCACGGTCCTGCTGGCGGAGTCCGACTCGTTCACCGACCAGCACCTGGCGGGACGGCGCTTCCTGGACTCGGTGCGGGACCGGCTGGCCACGGAGTTCGACAAGGTCCGTCCGAACATCTCCGACCCCGCGCGGACGCTGGCTTCCCGCAACGGCATCATCCCGGTGGGCATCACGAACGGGACGGGCTACCCGGTCAGGGTGTCGGTTCGCCTGGTGTCGAACCGGCTGTCGTTCCTGCCCGCCGATACCCAGGCGATCCGACTGAGCGGGGACTCCGCGACCCTGCTGTTCCACGTCCAGGCCCGCACCACCGGGCGGTTCCCGGTGCAGGTGCAGATCCTCACACCCACCGGGGTCGAGCTGACCCATGATGAGCTGGTGGTGCGATCGACCGCCTACAACCTCGTCGCGCTGATCATCACCATCGGGGCTGCACTGTTCCTGCTGGCCTGGTGGGGGAGACGGTTCCTGCCGCGTTTCCGGGCCCGGACTCGCGAGTGAGGAAGCCGAAGTGACGGATCAGCCGGACGCCGGTCCTCCGGGGCCGGCCGAGAAGGACACGGGCAGCCGCTTCGTCCGCCACACCGCGGTCATGTCGGTGGGGACCGGGCTGTCCCGGCTCACGGGATTCCTGCGCCTGTCCGCCATGGCCTACGCGATCGGCGTGGCCCACTCCCAGGTCGCGGAGGCGTATACGGTCGCCAACAACACCCCCAACATCGTCTACGAGCTGGTGCTCGGCGGCATCCTCACGTCGGTGTTCGTGCCCGTGTTCGTGGAATGGCTGGACACCCGGGGTCGCGACGAGGCGTGGGAGGTGGCCCGCTCCGTCATGTCGATCGCCATGGTGGTCCTGACCGCGATCCTGGTCCTCACGCTTGTCGCGGCGCCGCTGTTCATCCGCCTGTACACGCTGAACCTCCACGGGCCGAAAGCGGATGCCGAACGGGCTCTGGGCACCTTCTTCCTGCGCTGGTTCATGCCCCAGATCGTGTTCTACGGGGTCGGAGCGGTGGCCACCGGGCTCCTCAACGCGCACCGGCGGTTCGCCGTCCCCATGTTCGCGCCGATCCTGAACAACCTGATCGTGATCGCGACGATGCTGGCGTTCGCGGCCATGCACGGCAGCGAGGCGGTGCCGTCGGCTTCCGGGATCACCGCCGGCCAGAAGCTGGTGCTGGCGGTCGGGACGACCCTCGGCGTGGTGGCGATGACGGCGGTGCTCTGGCCGTCGCTGCGGCGATTGGGGTTCCGGTTCCGATGGAGCTTCGATTGGCACCACGAAGCCGTCCGCCGGATCGCGCGTCTGGCCCTGTGGGTCTTCGTGTACGTGGCGGTGAACCAGCTTGGCCTGCTGGTGGTCATCGTCCTCGCCGCCGAGAAGACGGCCTATGCCGCGTACACCGCGGCGTTCATCCTGTTCCAGCTGCCCCACGCCATCTTCGCGGTGTCCATCATGACGGCGCTCCTGCCGGCCATGGCCTCACGGTGGACCGATCGGGACCTCGAGGGTTTCCGGACCATGCTGGCCAGGGGCCTGCGCGGCACGGCCTTCATCGTGATCCCGGCGGCGGCCGGCTACCTCGCCCTGGCCGGCCCGATCGTCCGGCTGCTCCTCCAGCACGGAGCGGCCGAGGGCGCCCAGACCCAGCTGGTGGCCCGAATCCTCGTGTTCTTCTCCATCGGCCTGTTTCCCTTCTCCGCGTTCCAGCTGCTCCTGCGGGCCTTCTACGCCACGCAGGACACCAGGACGCCGGCATTCATCAACATCGCCGCGGTGTCGATAAACACGGTGATGAACTTCGTGTTCTTCCATTTCTACGGGGTCCGCGGGCTGGCGCTGGGGTTCGCCACGGCGTACACGTTCGCCGCGGTGGCCGCCGCCGTGGCCATCCGGCGCCGCCTGGGAGGCCTGGAAGGGCGGCTGGTGCTGGCCGGCCTGGGCAAGGTCCTGGTCGGAGGGGCCGCCACCGGCGTGGTCGCGTATCTCGCCGCGCGAGGCCTGGAGGAGGCGTTGAACACCGCCACGCTGGCGGGCCAGACTCTCCAGGTGCTGGGAGCGGTGGCAGCGGGCGTGGCGACGTTCCTGATCCTGGCGGTGCTGCTGCGGATGGAGGACCTCCAGCTGCTCCGCGGTTACCTCGGCGGGAGGATCCGCCGGTGAGCCGGCTTCGCCGCGTCGACCCCTCGGCCGAAGCCGGCCTGGTGGGCAGGAGCGTGGTCATCCTCCTGGTGGTGGCCCTCGTGCTCGGGCTCGCCGCGGTGGAGGGCGGCTCGATCCTGTTCACCCAGCTGAAGCTCCAGGACGCCGCGGATGCAGCCGCCTCGGCCGCCTCCAGCGCGTTCGGGTCCTCGCACCAGGTTCCCTCGGCGAAGCAGGCCGCCCTCGAGGCCATCCAGGAGAACGACGAGGGTGCCCATCTGGTGAAGCTGGTGATCGACACGAACGGCGACGTGACGGTCGTCCTGAAGAAGAAGGCGGCCACCATGGTTGTGCACCGGATCGGGTTCCTGAAGCACCTGGGGATCGTGAAGGCGACCTCCACCAGCGGTCCACCGGTCTGACCCGAGGCCACCCCGGGGACGCTCCCGGCCACGGCGACGCGGCTCGGCCTGGAAGCTCCCCCAACCCCGACCCCCGACCCCCGTAGACTTCGGCCAATGGAGAACCTCGCCACCGGTACCGTCATCGGCGGGCGCTACGAGCTCGTCGAGCTGGCCGGCGAGGGCGGGATGGCGTCGGTGTGGCGGGCCACGGACCGGATCCTCCAGCGATCGGTGGCCGTGAAGATCCTCCACCCACATCTGGCCAAGAACCCGAACGCCCTGGAGCGGTTCCGGGCCGAGGCCCTGGCGGAGGCCCGCCTGACCCATCCGAACATCGTCCGGGTCTTCGACACGGGAACCGAGGACGGCCTCACGTACATCGTGATCGAGCTCCTGGAGGGGGAGACGCTCCGCGACGTGCTGGCCCGGCAGGGCCCTCTGGACCCGTCGCAGGCGGTCGCCATCATGCTCCAGGTGCTCACGGCCCTCCAGTTCGCCCACGACGCCGGCGTGATCCACCGCGATGTCAAGCCGGCGAACGTGCTGGTCGGGTCCGACGGCCGGGTGAAGGTGGCGGACTTCGGCATCGCCAAGGCCGCCTACCTGGGCAACGAGCCCACCACCACCGGCCAGGTGCTGGGCAGCGTCCCGTACATGTCGCCCGAGCAGGTGGAGGGGAAGGAGATCGACGCCCGCTCGGACGTGTACAGCTGCGGCGCCGTGCTGTACCAGCTGCTCACGGGCCGCCTGCCGTTCGCCGCGCCCACCGAGCTCGCGGCGGCCATGCTGCGCCTGACCAAGGACCCGGTCCCGCCGCGCGCCATCCGGGCCGGCATCCCCAGGCCGCTCGACGCCGTGGTGATGCGGGCGATGGCCCGTCATCCGGAACAGCGCTTCGCCTCGGCGGAGGCCATGGCGGCCTCCCTGTCCCGGCTTGGGCTGGTCGCGGCCCCCACCGCCCGGGTGAAGCGGCAGGTGGAACCGGAGGGACACGCGGGCGCCGGCGTGTTCCGGTCCTGGATGCTCGTCCCGCTGCTGCTCGTGCTGCTGGCCGCGGCGGCCATCGTCATCGGGCTCCTGGCCGGCCGCCTCGAGCTGGGCGGACCGCTGGGGGTCCGAGCCAAGCCGGAGACCCCGTCGACACAGGGCACCGGCGCGCCCCCGACCGGAAGAGCCCTCCACGTCACCGGCGTGCAGGCGTTCGACCCCTTCGGAGACCGTCAGGAACACGACGACCTGGCCCAGGATGCCGTCGACGGCGACCCCCAGACCTTCTGGGAGACCGAGAACTACAACCAGCTGAGCCTGGCCCCCAAGCCGGGGGTGGGGCTGCTGTTCGACCTGGGCGGGTCGCAGACGGTCACCGGGTTCCGCCTCCAGACGCCCAACCCCGGGTTCCGCTTCGAGATCCGGGTGGGAGACGACCCGACCCAGCTCCAGAACCAGCCCGGCCCCGCGTTCACCGCGGCCGCGAACATGCGCCGGTCCATCGACTCCACCTCGGGCCGCTACGTGCTGGTGTGGATCACGGAGGTGGTCCCGACGGCCGACGGGAACCGCGCCACCATCGCGGAGTTCGCCGTCTACGGCTCCGGTGGCTAGCTCGCCCGGCGATCCATCCGACGCGGACCTGGTCCGCCGGTACGTGGCGGGCGACCAGGCCGCGTTCTCCGCACTGGTGTCCCGCCACGAGCGCCGCGTCTACAACCTGGCCTACCGGATGCTGGGCCGGGAGGAGGATGCTCGCGACGCGACCCAGGACGCCTTCCTCACGGCGCTCCGCAAGCTGTCGTCGTTCCGGGGGGAGGCCGCGTTCACCACGTGGATGCACCGGGTCACCGTGAACGCCTGCTACGACATCCTCCGCAAGCGAAAGCGCGAGCCCGTGCTGGACGAGCCATCCGAGGACGACCGGCCCGCCCGCCCGGCCGGCCCGCCCTCGCCCGACCACGCCGATAGCGCCTCCACCGCGGTGGACGTGCAGCGGGCCCTGGTCCAAGTTCCGCACGAGTTCCGGGCCGTCCTGGTGCTGCACGACGTCCAGGACCTCGGCTACGAGGAGATCGCGGAGATCCTGGGCGTGCCCGTGGGCACGGTGAAGTCGCGCCTGCACCGCGGCCGGGTGGCCTTGGGCCGCCTGCTTCCCGGGGAACGCTCGGGGAGCCCCGAGCCGTCTGAGGGGAAGATGTCTCCATGACCGGTCCCACCGATCCCACCACCCCAGGGGAAGCGACACACCCCGACGAGCTGCTGGCCGGCTACGTCGACGGCTCGCTCGAGCCCGCCCAGCGCGAGGAAGCCGAACGCCACCTCGCGGGGTGCGCCACGTGCCAGGACGAGCTCGCGCTGTGCCGGCGGGCCCGCGCCGGCCTGGGGGGACTCTCGGAGCTCGAGGTGCCCGCCGGGGTGACCCGGCCGATGGTGGAGGGTCTTCGCCGCCGCGGCGGATCCCGCCGGGCCCGGATCACGGTCGGGGGCTCTTCGCATCGTTCGTCCCGGGTGGCCCGGGTGGCGTGGAGCGTCGGTACGGCCGCCGCGGCCGCGGTGATCGGGGTGTTCGCCTGGAGCGCGCTGCACGGCGGCGGCAGCCCGATCCAGCCCGCCGCCGCTCCCCAGAAGGGCGTGGCTTCCGTGGGTCCGGGCGCCGAGTCGGTGCCGTCTGTGGCCGTCACCCGCCAGTCCATCGATTACGACGCGGCCTCGATCCAGACCCTGGCCTCCCGCGTGGCCAAGACTTCCCGGAAGTTCGACCGCGCGGTCGTGCCGCCCGGGAAGTCCCCCTCGGGGGGTACCGCCCCCGCTGCGCCGTTGAACCCAAGCCCGCCGGGTCCCGCGACCCTGGGAAGCGCCACCGAGCCTGCCCCGTCACCGTCGCCCGTACCGGCCTCCCCGCCGGCGTCGGCCCTTCCCTGCCTCGAGAGCGCGGCGGGCTCGTCGTCCACCCCCGGCCTCGTCCAGGTCATCCGGGCCAGGTTCGAGGGAACTCCCGCGTACATCGGCGTCTACGCGGCCAGCTCGAAGCCGGGCCGCCCCGCCGACCTCATCACGGTGTGGGTGGTCTCGGCCTCGGACTGCTCGCTGCTCAACTACACGAGCAGCGTGATCCCGTAGCCGCCCCGCACCCCACCGCCCCACGGCTGCCACCCGACCCCGCAGCCGGGGAATAGGACGCCGTTTTCCCGTATGGGAGAATGGAAAATGGACGTGCCTGAAGAACGCGACGTGGTCATCCTGGGCTCGGGGCCGGCCGGACTGACGGCAGCCCTGTACACGGCCCGGGCCAACCTCAGGCCCCTCGTGTTGAAGGGCCTCGACGCCGGCGGCCAGCTCATGCTGACCACCGAGGTCGAGAACTACCCGGGCTTCCCCGACGCCATCCTGGGCCCCGAGCTCATGGAGAAGATGGAGAAGCAGGCCGCCCGGTTCGACGCGGAGCTGCTGCATCAGGAGGCCTCCCGCGTCGACCTGTCGGAGCGTCCGTTCGGCGTGTGGTCGGGCGACGAGGAATGGCGGGCCCGCACGGTGATCATCGCCACCGGGGCCAGCGCGCGGTGGCTGGGCATCCCCGGCGAGGACCGGCTGCGCGGCCGCGGCGTCTCCTCCTGCGCAACCTGCGACGGCTTCTTCTTCCGGGGCCAGGAGCTGGTGGTGGCGGGCGGCGGCGACTCCGCCATGGAGGAGGCCATCTTCCTGACCCGGTTCGCCACCAAGGTCACCGTGGTCCACCGTCGCGGCGAGCTCCGCGCCTCCAAGATCATGCAGGACCGGGCCTTCGACAACCCGAAGATCGAGTTCGTGTGGAACTCGGCGGTGCAGGAGGTCCTCGGTGACGGCGCGGTGTCGGGGGTCCGGCTCCAGGACCTCGAGAGCGGCACCGAGACCGAGCACCCCACGGGCGGCGTGTTCGTCGCCATCGGGCACGACCCGAACACGGAGCTGTTCCAGGGGCAGCTCGACACGAACGAGGCCGGGTACATCCTGGTCCAGGAACCCACCACCCGCACCAGCGTGGGGGGCGTGTTCGCGGCCGGCGACGTGGTGGACTTCGTGTACCGGCAGGCCATCACCGCGGCCGGCATGGGGTGCCAGGCGGCCATCGACTCGGAGCGGTTCCTGGAAGCCGAGGGCCACTGACGGCCGTACAATCCGGCACGGCGCGGGGCTTCCCCACCGACGCTGGGTATACACGGTGAAGGATGAAACCGGCGGTCCCCGGCGTTGTACGGGACATGCCGCGTGGGGCAGCCTGAGGAGGAAAAGACGAGATGAGCCAGATCGGTGACGTGACGGATCAGGACTTCGAGCAGAAGGTCATCCAGTCGGACAAGCCCGTGCTGGTGGACTTCTGGGCCGAGTGGTGCGTTCCGTGCCACATGGTCTCGCCGGTGGTCGAGGAGATCGCGCGCGACCACGCGGAGTCGCTTTCCGTGGGGAAGCTGAACGTGGACGACAACCCGGAGACCGCCCGGCGATACGGGGTCATGTCCATCCCCACCCTGATCGTGTTCAAGGACGGGCAGGAGAAGGCCCGCGTGGTGGGGGCTCGGGGCAAGGACGCGATCCTGCGGGAGATCGAGCCGCACTTCGCGGCGTGACGGCCTGAGCGAGCCGTTCCGACCGGCCCCGCGCTTGCAATTGAGCTTGCGACCCGGGCCGGGCCGTCCCGATACTGGTGGTATGAGGACCATTCGCGCCGGTGACCGAGGCGACGACGTCCGCGACGTCCAGCACCGCCTGACCGCCCTGGGCTCGCGCATCGACCCGCCGGAGCTGGAGGGTCAGTTCGGCTCGTCCACGGAAGCGGCCGTACGGGGGTTCCAGCAGCGACGAGGGTTCCTGGTGGACGGCCGGGTGGGCCCGGAGACGTGGAACGGCCTGGTCGAGGCCGGCTACAGCCTGGGCGACCGGGTCCTGTACTTCCGCTATCCGATGTTCCGGGGCGACGACGTGCTGGCGCTCCAGCGCCGGCTGAACACCCTCGGCTTCGACGCCGGTCGCGAGGACGGCATCTTCGGCGAGCGGTGCGACCGGGCCGTACGCGAGTTCCAGCGGAACGTGGGCATGCGCCCCGACGGGATCGTCGGCCCCGAGAGCGTGCACGAGCTGGTCCGGGTGGCGCAGCCCGACCAGCCCGGGGGCGCCGTCTCGGGGGCGGTGGTCCGTGAGCGCGAGGCGGTCAGCCGCCTGAACGCGACCCTGGAGGGAGCCCGGGTGGCCATCGACGCCGGCCACGGCTCCGACGACCCGGGGGCGATGGGGCTGAGCGGGACCTCGGAGGCGGACGCCGCGTTCGGCCTCGCCGTGGCCCTGGCCGAGGAGCTGGCCCGCCGTGGCGCCGAACCCAACCTGCTCCGGCACGCCGACGAGAACCCCACGCCGGAGGAGCGAGCCGAGCGGGCGAACCAGTGGGGGGCCGAGGTCTGCGTCTCCCTGCACCTCAACGAGGGCGACCCCGCCGCGGAAGGGGCCATGTGCCTGTACTACGGGCACGAGGAGTCCTTCTCGCCGGCCGGCCATCGTCTGGCAGAGCTGGTCATGGAGGAGCTGGTGACGCGGCTGGGGCTGACGGACGGCCGGACCCACCCCATGACCATCACCATCCTCCGCGAGACCCGGATGCCGGCCGTCCAGGTGGAACCCTGCTTCCTGACCAACCCGCGGGAGGCCCGTCTGCTGGGCGAGGAGGCCTTCCGCCACGACCTGGCCATCGCACTGGCCAACGGCGTGCAGCGGTTCTTCGGGGCCCAGGCCGGTGTCGTTGCGCCGGAAGGAAACGCCGCGCGGGCCTGACTCGGGGCCTCGACCCCTGAGGCCCGGCTGTTGGGCGCCTAGCGACGGCGAGGCGAGGCGGCGGATCTGCCTCTCCGGCTCAGGGCCAGGAGGACGAGACCGACGGTGGCTCCGAGGCCCAGGGCCTTGAGGGCCCGGACGACCTCGTCCTTCGTGGAACCCTCGGTGGCGGGCCGGTAATCGTTGGTCGCCATGCTCAAGTCCGGGGGAGGAACCCGACCCGCCCGTACACGTCCGCCAGCGTCTTCGCCGCGACGGTCCGCGCTTTGTCAGCCCCCAGCCGGAGCACGCGTTCGATCTCCCCGGGGTCGGACATCACCTCGCGATGGCGCTGCTGGAACGGCTCGATCAGCGCCACCACCGCCTCCGCGAGGTCCTGCTTGAACGGCGCGTAGCCCTTCCCCGCGTGCTCCTGCTCGAGCTCCTCCACCGCCCTCCCCGAGACCACCGAGAAGATGGTCAGCAGGTTCGAGATGGCCGGCTTGTCCGGTGAGGCCACCACATCGCGGCCGGAGTCGGTCACCGCGCTCCGGATCTTCTTGCGAATGACGTCGGGCGAGTCGAGCACGGCGATCGTCCCCTGCGGCGACTCCGCCGACTTCGACATCTTCGCCAGGGGGTGCTGGAGGTCCATGACCCGCGCGCCGACCTTCGGGATGGCCGGCTCCGGCAGCGTGAACGTCTCGCCGAACCGGCGGTTGAACCGCTCGGCCAGGTCGCGAGTCAGTTCGACATGCTGGCGCTGGTCCTCTCCCACCGGGACCCGGTCCGTGTGGTACAGCAGGATGTCCGCCGCCTGGAGCACCGGGTATACGAACAGCCCGACCGGGGCCGCGCCCTCCTGCCCTTCCCTCGCCTTCTCCTTGAACTGAGTCATCCGGCGGAGCTCGCCCATGTTGGCCACGCAGTTGAGGACCCACGTGAGCTCGGCGTGCTCGTGGACGTGGGACTGCACGAACAGCGTGGAACGCTCCGGGTCGATGCCCGCGACCAGCAGGATCGCGGCCAGCTCGAGGGTCCGCCGAGCCAGCTCGTCCGGGAACGTCACGCTGATCGCGTGGAGGTCCACGATCATGATGAAGCTGTTGTTGACGTCCTGGTCCGGGACCCAGTGCCGGACGGCGCCGATGTAGTTGCCGAGGTGGAAGTCCCCCGTCGGCTGGATCCCCGAGAGCACGCGTGCCATAGGGTCGGCAGGGTAGCAAAGGCGTCGGCGTGAAACCCGATCGTTGGCTCGCCGCCCGAACCGCGATCGATGCCTCCAAACCGGATCGTGCGCTGGGGACGGCGGGTTCGCTCCGCGCGGCCAGTCCCCACCCAACCCCACGCTGCGCGAGCCCGCCGTCCTTTGCGTCCCTGCGGCCTGTCCGCGACCAACCGCCGAAGCCCCTCGTCCGAACCGCTCCCCAACAATCCCGCTGGCCAGCTGACGGCCGGCCTGCCTCCCGCTTGGGATGGCTTCCTCGGGTGGCCTGTTAGCATCGGCGGACTGTGGCCGACTTGGTGGCCGATCCCCAGATCGAATTGTTCGCTTCCCGTATGGCGGGAATGTCCGCCTCGGAGGTGCGGGCCCTGTTCGCGGTGGCTTCGCGCCCGGAGGTGGTCTCGCTGGCCGGCGGCATGCCCTTCGTCGAGGCCCTGCCCCGCCAGGACGTCCTCGACGTCGTGCGCGACGTGCTCGACCTCCACGGCGGAGCGGCGCTCCAGTACTGTGGCGGCGCCGGGCTTCCGGGGATCCGCCACGCGGTGACCGCGCTCATGGCCGAGGAGGGCGCGCCGGCAGACCCCGACGACGCGGTCATCACCAACGGGGCCCAGCAGGCCCTCGACCTCGTGGCCAAGATCTTCATCGACCCCGGCGACGAGATCGTGGTGGAGGCGCCGGCGTATGTGGGCGCGCTGTCGGCGTTCTCCGCCTACGAGCCCCGGTTCATCCCGGTCCCCCTCGACGACGACGGGATGGTGGTGGACGAGCTGGAACGCGCCCTCGCGGCGGGGGCCCGGCCCAAGTTCCTGTACACGGTCCCGAACTTCAGCAATCCGGCCGGCGTCACCATGTCCCTGCACCGCCGGCAGCAGCTCGTCGAGGTGTGCCGCGACGCGGGCATTCCGATCGTCGAGGACAACCCGTACGGGATGCTGCGGTTCGAGGGCGACCCGCTGCCCTGCCTGCGCACCCTCGACCCCACCAACGTCATCTACCTGGGAACCGTGTCCAAGGTCTTCGCGCCGGGCCTGCGGTTGGGGTGGGCCGTGGCCGAGCCCGGCGTCCTGGCGCGCCTCGTGGTGGCCAAGGAGGCGGCCGACCTCTGCTCCAGCTCGCTCACCCAGCTCATCGCGGAGCGGTACCTTGAGGGCGACCGGTGGCGGCAGAACCTCCGTTCGTTCGTGGCGATCTACCGGGAGCGCCGGGACGCCATGCTCACGTCGCTCGCCGAGTCGTTCCCTCCCGGGGCGTCGTGGACCCTTCCCGCCGGAGGCTTCTACGTGTGGGTGCGCCTGCCCGGCGGCGTGGACGCCCAGGCCATGCTGCCGCGGGCCGTGGAGCACCGCGTGGCGTACGTTCCCGGCACCGCCTTCTACGCGGACGAGCGGGGCCGGGACCACCTGCGCCTGTCCTTCTGCCATCCCACGCCGGAGGCCATCCGGGAGGGCGTGCGGCGCCTGGGCGCGTTGCTGGCGGAGGAATTGGGCGAAGCCGGCGGGGTGGGATCGGTGCGGGCGGCGGGGTCGGCCAGCTAGTCTGTCCCAGACTAGCTCGGCGGGGTCGCCCGGGGAAGCAGCTGGAAGTTCGCTCGCTACTCGAGCGGGACGCGACCGCCCGAGCGGACGATCTCGGACACGATCCGCTCGAGATCGTCGCCGGAGCCGAACTCGACGATGATCTTGCCCCGGCGCTTCCCCATCTGGATCCGGACCCGCGTCTGGAGCTGCTCGGACAGGATCTCCTCGGCTTCCGCGAACTCCACGGCTCTCGTCACCGGCGCCTTCGAAGCGGTTGCAGCTGCGGCTCGGGCCGGAGCGATCTGGCTGTAGTTGCGGACGAGCTCCTCGACCTCACGGACGGAAAGGTCCTCCGCCGCGGCGCGGAGGGCCACCGCCACCTGCGCCTCCGGATCGGGCAGCCCCAGGAGGGCCCGGGCGTGTCCGGCCTGGATCCTTCGCTCCGCCAGGAGCTGATGGACTTCCGGGGGAAGCTGAAGCAGCCGGATGGTGTTGGTGATGTGCGGACGCGAAACCCCCAGGCGGTCCGCCAGCGCCTCCTGGGTCGCTCCCAGGTCCTCCAGGAGCTCCTGGAACGCCTCGGCCAGCTCCAGCGGGCCCAGGTCCTCGCGGTGCAGGTTCTCGATGAGCGCCTCGCGGAGGGCCTCGGCGTCGTCGCTCTCCCGGATGACCGCCGGGATGGTGGCGAGGCCGGCCTTCTTGGCCGCCCGCAGCCGCCGCTCGCCGGCCACCAGCCCATACCCGCCGTTCACCCGGCGCACCACGACCGGCTGAAGCACGCCGACTTCCTCGATCGAGCGGGCCAGCGCCTGGAGCGTCTCTTCGTTGAACGCCGTGCGGGGCTGGCGAGGATTGGCGGCGATCGCGCCGACGGGGATCTCTAGCAGGCCGGCTTCCTCGGCCGCTCCGGGGATGAGCGCCGACAATCCGCGTCCGAGCCCTCCACGTCTCACTCTTGGCCTCCTTTGCGAAACAGCCGGAACCGCTTCCTTGAATCCGCCTCGGACCCCGTCTCGTCCTCGGTCTCGGGCGAGAGGGGCCCGTCCGCCCGGTTCGGGACCCTCGGCTCCGGGGTGATGACCTCGGGGAGGTCGCTGACGATCGGAACCGGCTCGCCCTCCGGAGGCCGGCTCGCCACCTCCCGAGCCAGCGACCGGTACATGATGGCCCCCCGGTTCAGCGGGTCGTATGCAGTGATGGGGAGCCCGAAGCCGGGAGCCTCGGAAAGCCTGACGGTCCGGGGTATGATACTATCATACACGCGCGACCCGAAGTACCGCCGCACCTCGGCCACCACTTGATCGGACAGTTTGGTACGGGCGTCGTACATGGTCATGACGATCCCGGTAAGCCTCAACTTCGAGTTGACGTTCTGCTGGATGAGCCTCACGTTCCGCAGGAGCTGGCCCAGCCCCTCCAGGGCGTAGTACTCGCATTGGATGGGAACGAGGAGCTCGTCGGCGGCGGCGAGTGCGTTGATGGTGAGCAGCCCGAGCGACGGAGGACAGTCCAAGAGGATGAAGTCGTAGGAGCCCCGGCGGACCGGCTCGAGCGCCTTGGCCAGCCGCATCTCGCGGGAGAACTGGCTCACCAGCTCGATCTCTGCCCCGGCCAGGTCGATGGTCGAGGGGATCGCAAACAGGCGCTCCACCGCCGTCGGGACGATGGCGTCCTCCAGCGGCGCGGAAGCAAGCAGGATCTCGTACGTCGTGATGTCGCGGGCGACGTGCCTGATTCCGAGCCCGGTGGAGGCGTTGCCCTGGGGGTCGAGGTCCACCACCAGGACCTCGTGCCCCAGGTCGGCCAGTGCCGCACCAAGGCTGACCGCGGTGGTGCTCTTGCCCACACCGCCCTTCTGGTTGGCGATCGCGATGACGCGGGCGGTCCTGGCGGCGGCGTCTTCTTGGGCAGGCCCCACGGCCTCCGACTCGGTGCCCACCCCGAGGGGTCCCTCCCGGGCGGCTTCGTCCCCTGAATCCCTCGCGGCCTCGGGGGCGTCGGGCCCGTCGCCTTCCCACACCTCCGCGAGCGCAACCCCCAGCGTGCTCCCCGAAGCATCTTCGCCCGCCCCGGGGTCGGAATGGGCGGCGCCGAGCTGGACCTCAGGGGAGTTGGGGGGGCCGGAGGAGGGAGCCGGCCCGATAGGCGGATCATCGACGTCCGGGGCAGAGTCCGTGCCTTCCGACACGACCTGGTCCGACGATAGGCGATCGGGTTCTTCGGGCACGAGTCATGCCTCCGCTGGGGGCGGCCGTGTGGAACGACGCACTCGAACGCCCCCCGGGCAGGCCAGGAGGGCCACGCCGTGCACGAGCGGGTCCACTACCGGGTGATGATAGCGAGTGCGCCCCCGGAATCAAGCAACGGGACCGAGAGAAGTTCCACCGCCGAGGCGCCGGGGAGGGCGGGGAGGGCGGCTTTCGCGCCCAGGAAGTGCACGAGCCTCCCGCCCGGCGCCAGAAGGCGCGCCGCGGCTTCCCAGGCGCGAGGCAGAGGCGCGAATGCCCGTGCGAAGCACAGGTCCGCCGGGTCGGTGAGGTCCTCCACGCGCCCCAACCGGACCTTGGCATTGGGCAGTCCCAGTTCGTCCACGGCCAGCTCCATGAATCCTGCACGCCGCAGGCGCGATTCCACGAGCTGGACCGATAGGTCGGGACACGCCAGCCCCACCGGGATGCCGGGCAAGCCCGCACCGGAGCCGAGGTCGTAGGCGAGCCGGTCGCTCGGACGCACGGCGGTGGCGGCGCGAAGGCTGTCGATGACGTGCCTGGACAGGATGCCCCCCTCGTCCTTCTCACCGATGAGGCCGAGCGGCACGGCCTTCGTGCGCAGTAGGGCCGCATACGTGAGAAGGGCTTCGACCTGGTCATGCGTCAGATGAAGGCCAAGCCGACGGGAAGCTGCCACGAGCTCGGACTGCTGATTTGGTTTCACGTGGAACGCGAGAGGCCGATCACTCTGCCGTTTCACGTGAAACCCGGGCGTCATGTCGCCGCCTGATCACCACACGCCGGTCGGGATCCTGGCCTTCGCTGGCGGTCTCCACGCCCCCTACTTCCGCCGCCGCGTCATGGACGATCTTCCGCTCGAAGGCGTTCATGGGCTCGAGGGACTCCGGCTTCCCGCTCTTCTTGACTCGCCGGGCCGCCGTCTGCGCGCGCGACACCAGCTGGGATCGGCGCCGCTTGCGGTAGTCCTCGACATCGACCACCACCCGGCAACGATCGCCGGTCTTTCGCTGGACGGCGCTCCTGACCAGGTCCTGGAGCGCTTCGAGGGTCTGGCCGTGCCTCCCGATCAGCAGACCCATGCTCTCCTCGGAGTCCGACGCCCATACATCGACGTACATGGTCCCCTCGTCCAGGTTGGATTCGAGCTCGGCCGGCAGGCCCATCGCGTCGAAGAGACCTTCCAGGAAATCCATGGCCACATCGGCCTGGTCGTCCAGCTCCTCGGTATCCTCTTCCAGGCGATCGGACCGGAGACGGACGCGAACCTGCGCCTGCTGTGAGCCCAGTCCGAGGAAACCGCCCCGCGGTTCCTGGATGACCTCTACCTCGACCTCTTGCTCGCTGGCGCCGAGCTCCTCGAGGGCTGCCTCGATGGCCTCCTCAACGCTTCCGGCGCTTTTTTCGATCTCCCGCACTCTTGCCTCCGGAATTGCCGGTCCTGCGGCTCGGATTCGCTTTCGGCCCGGAACTGGGCCTGGAGGTGCCCGAACCGCCGGGCTTCGAGGTCCCTGCATTGCTTGGTTTCGATCCCGACCCTGACCCGGCGGGCTTGGAACCGCTCGACCCACCTGACCCCCTCGAACCACCTGACCCCGCCGCCGGTCGCTGACTCCGCTGCGATTGCGCCTGCGTGGCCCGCTCCATCATCGACGCGAACCAGTTCCTCTTGGCCTTGGCGGGCCGCAAAGCCTTACCGTCGCCGGCGGCTTGGGCCGCGTCGGCCTTCTCTTTCGCCTTCAGGATGAAGTGCTGCTGCCCGATCTGCCACAAGTTGGACGTGGTCCAGTACACCACCAGCCCCGCCGGGAAGATGAACCCCCACACGCCGAACAACAGCGGCATGATCCGGGTCAGGGCCTGCTGTTGCTGCGAGCCGACAGGGTTCGCCTTCTGCATCTGACGCTGCTGGTAGAAGGTGGTTCCGACCATCAGCAGCGCCAGTACGTAGTAGGGGATCCGGACCGGCACTCCCTTGCCGCAGTCGAGGGCCTTGAACGGCTTCTTGGTCACCTGGTCCAGGTAGGGCGCCCCGTTCCGAGCCTTGAGCGTGACCTCTGTGCCAGCCTCACCAGCGCTGCAGAGCAGGTTCACTCCCCCAATGCGAATCCCACCCTGCTGGTTGGCGATATCCGTATATAGGGTGCTGGTGACCGGTATGTGACTGCTCGGGTAGGGAAGGGGTTGCCCCTGCGTGACGGCCCCCACGTTGGTGGGGAACCGGAGCACCGCGTACAGCGCGATCAGCACCGGAAGCTGGAGGAGCATCGGCAGGCACCCGGCCAGGGGGTTCACCCCATGCTCCTGGTACAGCCGCTGCATCTCCTCGGTCTGCTTCTGCTTGTTCCCCTTGTACTTCGCCTGGATCGCCTTGATCTTCGGTTGGAGCGAGGCCATGGCCTGCATGGAACGGATCTGCTTGATGCCGAGCGGGAGGAGGACCAGCCGGATGGCGACCGTGAGCATGATGATGGCGACGGCGTAGCTGGGGATGAAGTCGTAGAACTTCGCCAGCACCCATCCCAGTCCGCCCAGGAGGCCCTGCCACCACGCCAGTGCGATCACGAGGGAGCTCCCTCCGCTTGGCGTATGATGCCATCATACGGCCGTGGAGGGGGCGGGGCGGGGGCTGGGTCGACGCCTCCACGCGACAGCGGGCTACAGCGCACGATCCGCCAGACTGCCAGTGCAGACCCGGCGAGGGCTCCTCGGTTCCGGACTGCTTGCTCCGCGTATACCGAGCACGACGGCTCGAACCGGCACTGCCCCCCGAGCACCCCCGACAGGGTCGCCCGGTACAGGCGGATCGAACCGATCAGGAGGATCCGAGCCGGCCACCCGGCCAGCCACAGCAGCCCCCTCGCCCCGTCCAGCGCTCGGCGCACGGAACCTCAGGCCTCCAAAAGGCCGGCCGCGGCGAGCGATTGGCGCATCTCGGTCTCGAGCTCCTGTGTCCTGGCCGGAAGGAAGTCCTTACGGGCCACCACGACCACCCCGGTCCCGGCGCGAACCGACGGCGCGATCCGCCGCCACGCCTCCCGCAGGACCCGCCGGGCCCGGTTCCGCTGGACGGCCATGCCGACCCTGCGGCCGGCCACGAACGCCGCACGAACCTCACCCGGCACCGGCGTCACGAACAGTACCACCCGCCCTCCCACCAGGCGCTTTCCGGAAGAGAGGGTCCGCTTGATCTCCGACCGGGTGAGGCCGCCGCGTCGCACCCGCCACCGGCCCCCTCGGTCGACGGCGGGGATCAGGCCGACAGCCGTACGCGGCCCTTGGCTCGCCGCCGGGCCAGGATGGCCCGCCCGGCGCGCGTGCGCATCCGGAGCCGGAACCCGTGCGTCTTGGAGCGACGCCGGTTGTTGGGCTGGAAGGTCTTCTTCACGACTCACCCGCATCATCGAACGGGTCGCCTGCCGGGCGACCGGGGCAGTCAGTATAGCCATGGAGCCGACGCCCGCCCGGGGGAAGCGGGAGGCATCGCCGAACCCATGCCGAGGACCCGGCGCCGAAGGGGCGCGAGGAGCCGTCCGGGAGGCAGAAAGAGCGTCAATTCGCGCCTCGGGCCTAGCGGCCCCCCGGGGCCTCAGGTATATATTCCGCCGGACTTCCCCCTCGGGCGCCCCAGCCCTCTTCCCCCGAATGACACCGGTACAGGGTTTCCCCACCTGTGGAAAGGTCCTGTGGATAGCGGGATGTCGGTTGCACCCCAAGAACCGACCGCTGAGGCCATCTGGGGCCGCGTGATCGATCGGGCCCGCCGCGAGTTCGCCGACGGCCCCTTCAGCATGTGGTTCGCCCAGGTTCGCGCGGCGGCGTTCGACGGCCGGGCCCTCGAGCTGCGGTCTTCGGACTACGCCCGGGACTGGCTGGCCCGAAACTACATGGAGTTCATCCAGAAGGCCGCGTCGGATGCGGCGGGTCGCCCCGTCCAGGTCAACCTGGTGGCGGAGCGCGCGGCACCCCGGCCGGAGCGGCCCCCGGAACCCGAGCGCGCCCGGACCGAGCCGCTACCGTTCCCGGACCGCTACACGTTCGACACCTTCGTGCCCGGGCCGAGCAACCGGTTCGCCCACGCGGCGGCCCTCGCCGTGGCGGAGACCTCTCCGTCCAAGGCCTACAACCCGCTGTTCATCTACGGTGAGGTCGGCCTGGGGAAGACCCACCTGCTCCGCGCGATCGCCAACCACATGACCCGCCTGACGCCGTCCCTGCGCGCCAAGTACGTGACCTCGGAGCAGTTCATCACCGAGTTCATCAAGGCGGTGCGGGAACGCCAGGCGTACCAGTTCCAGCGGCGGTACCGCGACGTCGACGTGCTGCTGGTCGACGACATCCAGTTCCTGGCCCGGGCCGAGGAGACCCAGACCGAGTTCTTCCATACCTTCAACGCGCTCCACGGCGCCGAGCACCAGATCGTGATCGCTTCGGACCGCAAGCCCCAGGAGCTCTCCGGCATGGAGGAGCGCCTGCGGAACCGGTTCCGGTGGGGGCTGTGCGTGGACATCCAGCCGCCGGACCTGGAGACCCGCATCGCCATCCTCCAGCTCAAGGCGCGCCGAGAGGGCGTGGAGGTGCCGGACGAGGTGCTCACGCTCATCGCCTCGCGGTTCGAGCACAACATCCGCGAGCTGGAGGGCGCGCTGCTGCGAGTGGCCGCGTTCGCGTCGCTGCTCCGGAAGTCCATCGACGGCAAGCTCGCCGAGCGGGCCCTGGAGGACCTGCTCCCCCAGGGCGACGGCGAGCTGCCGGTCGAGATGATCCTCGACGAGACAGCGGAGCACTTCCACCTGACCCGAGAGGACCTGGTGAGCAAGAGCCGCTCCCGCCCCCTGACCACAGCCCGCCACGTGGCCATGTACCTGGCCCGCGAGTGCACCGGCCTGTCGCTCCTGAAGATCGGCGAGGTCTTCGAGCGCGACCACACCACCGTCATGCACGGCATCAACAAGGTCCAGGAGCTCATGAAGGCCCGCGGCACGATGTTCCGGGACGTCCAGGAGCTGACCCGAAAGATCCGGGCCCGCGGGCGGGGTTAAGGCGCGTTGATGCACAGGATGCGAGTGGGGGAATCCGCGGTGGGAACCGTGGGGACACCGGTGCGGTCCACCGGGCGCGGCCCCGGCCGTCCCCATTTCTCCACCGGCCCGTTTCTGTCACTGCCCCGCGCTAGCCTGCACGAACGGGGGTTCTCCACATTTCCCCCGCCCCTATCACTACTGTCTTTGAAAACAGATCCAGCGTTTGAAGACCGGGAGGTGGAGAGATGAAGTTCCGTTGCGATCGTGACGACCTGTCCGAGGCCCTCCAGATCGTCCAGCGAGGTGTGTCCACGCGGCCCGGCATCCCGGCCCTCACCGGGGTGCACCTGGCGGCGGGGGAGGATGGGACCTTGGTGCTGACCACGACCGACCTGGAGGTCTCGGCCCGTCTGAGCATCCCGGTGACGGTGCAGGAGCCCGGCGTGGCCCTGGTACCGGCCCGCCTGCTGGGCGACATGGTGAAGAGCCTCCCGGAGGCCCCGGTGGAGCTCGACGCCGACCAGAGCCAGGCCCGGATCCAATGCGCGGCGTACGAGGGCACCCTCCGGCTGCTACCGGCGGAGGACTTCCCGTCCTGGCAGGAGCCGTCGGGGACGCGGGTCACGGTGGACGCGGCGCGGTTCGCCGAGGCGGTCGGCCAGGTGGGACGGGCGGCGTCGAAGGACGAGGCCCGGCCGACCCTCACCGGCGTGCTGCTGGAGATCAACCGGGAGGGCGTGACCCTGGTGGCGACGGACTCCTACCGGCTGGCAGTGCGGGAGCTCACCGCGACCGCCGCCGGCGAGGCCCAGGCCATCGTTCCGGAGCGAGCCCTGACCGAAGCCGGCCGGGGTGCGGGGAACGTCGAAAAGGGCGACATCGAGCTGTTCGTGGACCAGTCGCAGGTGGCCTTCCGGGTCGGTCCGCTGACGCTGACGTCCCGGTTGATCGAGGGGCAGTTCCCGAGCTACCGGCAGCTGCTCCCGGAGGGCTACGAGAGCCGGCTGGTGGTGGGGCGCCAGCAGCTCCTGGACGCCGTGAAGCGGGTGGGGCTGCTGGCGCGGGAGAACACGCCGGTGCGGATGGAGTTCAACGCGCTGGGGGTTCGCCTGACGTCCTCCTCCCCGGACCTGGGCGGCGCCGTGGAGGGCGTGGAGGCCAACTACGAGGGCGGCGACCTCACCGTGGCGTTCAACCCCGGCTACCTGGCCGACGGGCTCCAGGCCGCGACGGGCGATTCCATCACGCTCGAGGTCCGCGACGGCCTGAAGCCTGGTGTCGTGCGGGGCGATGGAAGCGAGTTCACCTACCTCGTGATGCCGGTGCGGCTGCCGGCGCCGGTGGGATAGGGGCTCGCTCCCCCTTCTGCCCCGCTCGAGGCTGGGGCCGCTCGGGATGTCGGTGGCGTGCGATAGCGTGCTGGACCGTGCGCCTGTTGTGGATCGAGGCGAAGGACTTCCGGAACCACCAGGAGACCAGGCTGGAGGCACCGGCGGGGTTGGCCGTAGCTGTGGGGGGAAACGGCGAGGGGAAGACGAACCTGCTGGAAGCGGCCTATTACCTGCTGTCGCTGTCGTCCCCCCGCACCAGCGCCGACCTGCCGCTGGTGCGTCACGGGGCGGCTTCCGCCTTCGTGCGGGGTGAGGTCGAAGGCCTGGAGGGCCGCGCGCTGATCGAGATCGAGGTCCGCGGGGTGGGCGCGAACCGGATCCAGGTGAACCGGTCCCCGGTCCGGCGCCGCCGCGACCTTCGCCGGCACGTCCGGGCCGTGTTCTTCTCGCCCGGCGACCTCGACATCGTGCTGGGAAGCGCGGATGCCCGGCGAGCGTTCCTGGACGAGGCCGTGGTCTCGCTGTGGCCGGTCCGGGACTCGCTGGCCCGGGCGTACGACCGGGCTCTCCGCCAGCGAAACCGGCTGCTCAAAGAGTGGGAGGGGCGCGGGGCCCCGCCGGAGCTCGAGGCGTGGGACCAGGAGCTGGTGGCGGCGGGCTCCGCCCTGACCCGGGCCCGGGCGGAGGCGGCCACCCGGGTAGGACCGAGGGCCAGCGAGGAGTTCGAGGCTCTGGCCGCCTACGGGCTGCACGTCGGCTATGCACCATCGGTGGAGGCGCAGCACGCTGGCGTGCCCCTCGAGGACGTCTTCCGGGAGCGCCTTCGGGCCCGGCGAGAGGACGAGCTGGTCCGGCGGGTGACCCTGGTGGGTCCGCATCGCGACGACCTCGATCTGGCCGTGCGGGACCTCACGGCCCGGAGCTTCGCCTCCCATGGGGAGGCCTGGGCCGCCGCGCTGGCCCTGCGCCTGGGTCAGGCCTCGGCGGTGGCGGAGGAAGCCGGGCAGCCGCCGGTGCTGCTGCTGGACGACCCCTTCCCGGGCCTCGACCCCGTTCGCAAGGCTCGCCTGGCCGGGCGTGTGGCCGGGCGGGGCCAGACCCTGATGTCGGTGGCCGACGACCTCCATGTGCCCGACGAGGCCGAAGCGGTGTGGGAGGTCCAGGACGGCCGGGTCGCGGTCCGGAGCGGGCATGTTGCGGCCCGGGGCGGGAGGGACTGACGAAGTGACCCGAACGCCCTTCCACGGGGACCCCGGCCGGAAACGCTCCCCGGAGCCGTCGTCGGTCGGGGACGTCGTGGCCGGGCTGATGCGGGAACGGTTCCTGGCGGGCGGCATGCAGATCGGCCGGCTGGCGCGGAGATGGCCCGACGTGGTGGGAGATCGCCTGGCCGCGGAGACCGCGCCGGTCCGACTGGAAGGCGGAATCCTGATCGTGGCGGCCACCGACGGGCCCTGGGGCGCCCAGGCCCGGTTCCTGGCCGAGGAGATCCGCCGGCAGGCCAACGAGGCCCTCGGCGGGGAGGTCGTGAGGCGGGTGCAGGTGGTGGTCGATCCGGGGCGTCAGGACGCCCCGAAACCCTTGTAGCGCAACGCTTTCGGAGAGCAGCGAGCTCGGCGGGATGGGGGGGTTGCATGGTATACTTCAGGAGGTATTTTCCCGCGCGGTGAGCCCCCTCGCACCAGTCGTGCTTTGGCCCGCCGTGGGCGCAGATCGAGAGAGAGGTTGAGTGGCAGCGACCAGTCCCAGCGAGTACACCGCAGCCGACATCACGGTCCTGGAGGGCCTCGAGGCGGTCCGGCGCCGACCCGGCATGTACATCGGGTCGACGGGCCCCCGGGGCCTTCATCACCTGGTCTACGAGGTCGTCGACAACTCCGTGGACGAGGCCATGGCCGGGTTCTGCGACCGGATCCGGGTGTTCCTGCACGCTGACAACTCCGTCACCGTGACCGACAACGGCCGGGGCATCCCGGTCACTCCCATCCCCAAGGCGAAGGACCGCCGGCCGGCCGTGGAGGTCGTGCTCACCACGCTGCACGCCGGCGGCAAGTTCGGTGGCCGCGGGTACGCCATCTCGGGCGGCCTGCACGGCGTTGGCGTCTCGGTGGTCAACGCGCTGTCCGAGCGCCTCATCGTGGAAGTGGAGCGGGACGGCGGGCTGTGGCGCCAGGAGTACCAGCGGGGCAAGGCCGTCTCGAAACTCCAGAAGGTGAAGCCGTCTCGGCGCACCGGGACCAGGATCCGGTTCTGGCCCGACCCCGACATCTTCGAGGAGGTCTTGTTCAAGCGGGAGATCCTCGTGGAACGCCTCCAGGAGATGGCCTTCCTGACCCGCGGCGTCGAGATCTCCCTGGAGGACGAGCGCGAGGACCCGCCTGTCAAGGAGACCTTCAAGGCGTCGGGCGGCCTGGCCGACTTCGTGAAGCACCTCGCGGTGGGCAAGGACGTCCTGCACACCCGCGTCATCCACTTCGAGCACAAGGAAGAGGACTCCGAGGTCGAGGTAGCCCTCCAGTGGCACACCGGCTACGCGGAGTCCATCCACTCCTTCGCCAACACCATCAACACGCACGAGGGCGGGACCCACGAGGAGGGCCTGAAGAAGGCCCTGACCAACGTCGTCAACCGGTACGCCCGGGACAAGGGGCTCCTGAAGGAGAAAGAGGAGAACCTGACCGGCGAGGACATCCGCGAGGGACTCATCGGCATCGTGTCGGTGAAGCTGCGCGAGCCGCAGTTCGAGGGCCAGACCAAGACCAAGCTCGGCAACACCCGGATGCGCTCGCTGGTGGAGACGACGGTCAACGAGCAGCTGGCGACGTGGCTGGAGGAGCATCCCAGCGACGCCAAGCGCATCGTGGCGAAGTGCTCGCAGGCGGCCAAGGCCCGCATGGCGGCCCGCGCGGCCCGCGACCTCACCCGGCGCAAGGGCCTGCTCGACACCACGCTGCCGGGCAAGCTCGCGGACTGCCAGCTGACCGACCCGTCGCAGTGCGAGCTGTTCGTGGTGGAGGGGAACTCGGCGGGCGGCAGCGCCAAGGGGGCCCGGGACCGGGCCACCCAGGCGATCCTGCCGATCCGGGGCAAGATCCTGAACGTCGAGAAGGCCCGGCTGCACAAGACGCTCGAGAACATCGAGATCCAGGCGCTCATCACCGCGATCGGGACCGGCATCGGCGAGGAGTTCGATCTCGTCAAGGCCCGCTATCACCGCATCGTCCTGATGGCCGACGCCGACGTGGACGGCGCGCACATCCGGACCCTGCTGCTGACCTTCTTCTTCCGCAACATGCAGCAGCTGATCGAGGCGGGCTACGTCTACATCGCCCAGCCGCCCCTGTACCTGCTCAACGTGGATCGCAAGCCCCGCTACTTCTACACGGAACGCGAGTGGGACCAGTTCCGCAAGGAGAACGGCCATCGCAAGCTCGAGACGCCGCAGCGGTTCAAGGGCCTCGGCGAGATGGACGCCGGCCAGCTGTGGGAGACCACCATGGATCCCGAGACGCGGACGCTGCTGCGGGTGGACATCGAGGACGCGGCGGCCGCCGACCGCCTGTTCTCCATCCTCATGGGAACGGATGTCGAGGAACGGCGCGGATTCATCCAGTCGAACGCGAAAGACGTGCAGAACCTTGACGTGTAGGGCTTCGGTGACCGGTTAGATGTCGACGACGCTGTTTGCGGGGCGCATTGAGCCCGTCGACATCCAGGACGAGATCCAGCGCTCGTACCTGGACTACGCCATGTCCGTCATCGTGGGGCGCGCGCTGCCCGACGTCCGCGACGGGCTGAAGCCGGTCCAGCGCCGCATCCTGTGGTCGATGCTCGAGTCGGGCCTCCGCCCGGACCGGCCGCACCGCAAGTGCGCGGCCGCGGTCGGCGAGGTCATGAAGAAGTACCACCCCCACGGCGACCAGGCCATCTACGACGCCCTGGTCCGCATGGGCCAGGACTTCACCCTGCGGGCACCCCTCATCGACGGCCACGGCAACTTCGGCTCCGCCGAAGGCGACGAAGCGGCGGCCATGCGTTACACAGAAGCCCGTTTGTCACTCATCGCCATGGAGTTGCTGAGGGACATCGACGAGGAGACGGTGGACTTCGTCCCGAACTACGACGGGTACGAGCAGCAGCCGGTCGTGCTCCCGGCCCGGTTCCCGAACCTGCTGGTGAACGGGGCCGGCGGGATCGCCGTGGGGATGGCCACCAACATCCCCCCGCACAACCTGGGCGAGGTCATCGACGGAGTCATCGCCGCCATCGACAACCCGGACATCACCGTGGCCGAGCTGATGAAACACATCAAGGGCCCGGACTTCCCCTTGGGCGGGCTGATCCTGGGACGGCAGGGCATCCGGGACGCGTACGAGACCGGCCGCGGGTCCGTCAAGATGCGCGGCGTCACCCAGATCGAGGAGACCTCTCGCGGCGGCCAGCGAATCGTCATCACCGAGCTGCCGTACCAGGTGAACCCGGCCGCGCTGCTGACGAAGGTCGCCGAGCTCCGCAGGGACGGGAAGGTCAGGGAGATCGCGCCGGGCAGCCCCAGCCGCCAGACCATCCGCAACGAGTCGAACCGCCAGGGTCTGCGCCTGGTCATCGAGCTCCGCCACGGCGCCAACCCCCACATCGCGCTGAACCAGCTCTACAAGCACACCCAGCTCCAGGACTCGTTCGGCGTGAACATGCTGGCGCTGGTGGACGGGGTGCAGCCCAGGGTCCTCGACCTGGGCACGGTGGTGAAGGAGTACATCCGGCACCAGGAGGACGTGGTCACCCGGCGCACGCGCTACCAGCTGCGCAAGGCGGAGGAACGCGACCACATCGTCCAGGGGCTCCTCATCGCCCTCGACCATCTCGACGAGGTCATCAAGCTCATCCGCGGCGCGGCCGACTCCGAGGACGCCCGCACCAAGCTGATGAAGCGGTTCGAGCTCTCCGAGGTCCAGGCCAACCACATCCTGGACATGCCGCTTCGGCGGCTCACGAGGCTCGCGCGGAAGGAGCTGGAGGACGAGCACAAGGAGCTGCTCGAACGGATCGAGTACCTGAAGTCGCTGCTGGACGACCGGGCCAAGATCCTCGCGTTGGTCAAGGAGGAGCTCCTCGAGGTCAAGCGGCGCTTCGCAAACCCCCGGCGCACGCGGATCCAGGCGGACGAGGGCGAGCTGGACACGCTCGACCTCATCGCCGAGGAGGACGTGGTCATCACGGTGTCGCGGGCGGGCTACGTGAAGCGCCTGCCCGTCGAGACGTACCGCCGCCAGGGCCGGGGCGGCCGCGGTGTGATCGGGCAGAACCTCAAGGAGGAGGACGTGGTCAGCCACGTCTTCACCACGACGACGCACCACTGGCTCCTGTTCTTCACCTCCAAGGGCCGGGTGTACCGGGTGAAGGTGCACGAGATCCCCGAGGGTTCGCGGACCTCCCGCGGCATGTACGCGGCGAACCTCCCCGGCGTCGCCATCTCCGGCGACGAGCGGGTCCAGGCCGTCATCGACCTCAAGGAGTACGAGGCGGGCAAGTTCCTGGTGTTCGCCACACGGAACGGCATCGTGAAGAAGACCGCCCTGCCCGAGTACGACTCGCCCCGCACGGGGCTCCTCGCCGTCAACCTGAAAGAAGGCGACGAGCTCATCGACGTTCTGCTCACGGAGGGAAAAGACGACATCGTGCTGGTGTCGCGGCGGGGGCAGGGCGTCCGATTCGCCGAGACGGCCGTGCGTTCAACGGGCCGGGCGACGGCAGGCGTGATCGGGATGCGCTTGACGGAGGGCGACGAAGTGATCGCGGTCGCCGCGACGTCGTCCGGCGAGGAGCTCATCACGGTGACTCAGAATGGCTACGGCAAGCGCACACCGCTTGCACAGTTCCGGCGGAAGGGGCGGGGGATCAAGGGGGTTGTGGCCCACGCGGTCACGTCGCGGACCGGTGAGCTCGCTGGCGCCTTCGTCGGCTCGAGGGACCAGGACCTGTTCGTGATCTCCTCGACGGGCATCGTGATCCGCGTTCCGGCGGCGCAGATCCGCCGCGTCGGCCGGCCGAGCCAGGGTGTCCGGACCATGCGCGTCGACGAAGGCGGCAAGGTCGTCGCCATCGCCCCGGTCATCATGCAGATGGAGGAGA
The DNA here is from genome assembly GCA_030774015.1 of Actinomycetota bacterium. Classification (NCBI taxonomy): domain Bacteria; kingdom Bacillati; phylum Actinomycetota; species Actinomycetota bacterium. The sequence continues at coordinate 51,633 of JALYLZ010000028.1, forward strand.
ACGGCAGCTAGTCTGGGACGGACTAGCTCGCTGAGCCGTCCGCCGAGTCGACAGAGAAGGTGACCTCCACCAGCGCCAGCACCTCCAGGTTGCCGCCCGAGATCTCGATGTGGGCCGCCGCTCCCTCGAATCCCCCGGAGAGCGCCACGTGGAAGGGCATCCTTCGCGCGCCGGTTGCCCGGAGGCCGGGCTCGGACACCTCCAGGACCGCGCCCAAGCGAAGGCCGAGAGCTTCGGCATAGGCCTCGGCACGGCGGCGGGCGTCGAGGGCAGCCTGCCGGCGAGCCTCCGCCCGGGCGGGGTTCTCGGGCGCGACGCGCCATATCGGGCCCTCCACTCGGGCCTGCGAGACCCGTGTGGCCTCACCGATCACCCTGCCCACCAGCTCCAGGTCACCCAGACGGACCACGATGCGGTTCGAGGCGACATAGCCCCGGCTCTCTTCGCGGCCCTCTCGGTACTCGACCTCCTCCCGCACCGTCAGTCCAGCGGTCGAGCGGCGGTCTCTTCGGACTCCCAGGTCGTTCAGCAGTGCGTCGATGGCCTGGCTCCGGCGTGCCGCCTCCGCATAGGCGGCCTCCGGCGTCTGGTCACGAGCGTGCACCTCCAGCTGGAGCTCCACCTCGTCGGGGTCCGCTCGGACCAGGCCTTCGCCACGGACGGTGATGGTCGGTTGATCGGTCATCGTCGTTCCTCCTTCGGTGGTGGGCCGGGAGCCGGGACTCGCCGGAACAGCCGGTACAGGGTGAGGTCGTACACGATCTTCAACCCGCCCGCCGCCAGGAACGGCCCGGCCAGCGCCACGTGCTGCATCAGGGCGCCAGCAGCCACGGGGCCCGCGGGGCGGGTCGCGTAGCGGGCCATGTTCGTGTACGCGGACGCCGCCGTTCGCTCGGACGGGTCCACCATGGTGACCACGTACGCCTGCCGGGCGGGGACGTCCATCTGCGACAGGGCGAACCGGGCCAGCAGGACGACCACGGCGCTGGACAGCGTGGGCATGAAGGGGACCGCCGCCAGCAGCACGTTGGACGGCAGGTGCGTGAAGACCATCGTGTTCAGGAGTCCGATCCGCCCGGCGATGCGGCTCGCCGCGATGGAGGAGGCGGCCTGGAGCAGCCCGGCCCCGAAGAAGACCAGGCCCATGAGCTCGGGGCCGGCGCCGAACTTGCGACGGAACCAGAACACCAGGAACGCCTGCACGACGAAGCCGCCGCCGAACGAGTCCAGGGCGAACAGCGCCGCCAGCCGAGCCACGATCCCCCTGGAGCGGACCAGCGGCCTTCGGACTAGCCCCGGCTCCGGACGCTCGGGCTCCATGCGGGGCGACAGCCGCAGCGCCAGCACCAGGCAGCCCGCCGCGACGACCGGGAAGAGCAAGAGGAATCGCTGGTTCGCCGGGAGGGAGGGCAGGAGATGGCGCAGAGCGGCCGGCCCTCCCGCGGCGAGCGACCCGATCGCGCCCGCCAGGAACGCCACCGCGTTGTAGCGGCCGAACACCCGCACGCGGGCGTCGCCCGGCGCCTCGCCGATCATGGCCTGCTCCACGGAGGTGATGGGTCCGGACTCGTTCGGGTCGGTGGACAGGGTGCCGGTGAGCGAGGCCAGCACCAGGGCCGGGAGCCATCGGGTGAGGGCGAACACCGAGCCGGCCACGCCCATCACGACGAACAGCGCCGCGTAGATGCGACGGCGCCCCAGCCGGTCTCCCCACAGGCCGACGCCGATCGAGGCCAGGGCCATGCCGCCGAGCATGGCCGTGAACACCGCCCCGACCTCGCCCGCGGAGAGGCCGCCGGCCGCCAGCACGGAGCCGAGCAGGATGCTCCCGAACCCGTACAGGAACGCCCTCAGGCCCTGGATGAGCACGATGGTGCGGAGGTCGCGCTCCATGGCGGGGCCCGCCGCCCGGGGGGCGCTTTCGGAAGGCCCTGGACCAATCGACATGGGCACATAATCCTGCGATGAGCGATGGAACGGGCGTCGCGCTGATCGCGGCGGGAGGGCTGCTCGTGCTCGCCGTCGCGTTCGTGCTTCGCCGGCGGCTTCCCGGGCGGGCGGTGTTCGGCCTGGCCGCTGCGGCGAGTCTGGCCATCGGGGCGGGCTCGTTGCTGGTGCAGTCCAACGTCTCGGCGGCGGAATGGGCCCTGACCCTGGCGGCCATGTTCCTGCTGGGGCCGGCCCATATCCGGGTCGTGATGGGGCCGTTCGGTCCGCCCCGCCACCGCCCGGCCGTTCCGAGCGCCTGACCCGGTGGACGCTGGGTACGAGATCCTCGAGCACACGGCGGACGTCGGGCTCCGGGCCTGGGGCGCCTCGCCGGAGGAGGCCTTCGAGCAAGCCGGCTGGGCCCTGGCCGAGATCCTGGGCGCTGCGGCCGAAGGACTCCCCGGCGTGAGTCGCCGGGTGCGGGCGGAGGCGGACGACCTGGGGGCGCTGGCGGTCGCCTTCCTGGACGAGCTGCTGTTCCTTCATGAGAGCGAGGAGGCCGGGTTCGCGGCGATCCGGGTCTCGCGGGTCGGGGAGCGGGACCTCCAGGCGGAGGTCGGCCTGACACCCTTGCTCGGCGAGCCGGAGGGAACGGCGGTGAAGGCCGCCACCTACCACCAGCTCGACGTCCGGAGGGACCCGGGCGGTGCCACCGAGCTCACGGTCTACCTCGACGTCTGACGGATAGACTCCGAGCTCGGTGTCAGCGATGGAGCCCGAGCGGGTCGAGCCGTTTGTGTGGCGGATCCCGGTCGGAACGGTCCCGGGGATGCGCGTGCCGGGCATCGTGTTCGCCTCCGACGACCTCATGGCCAAAGCGGTCGAGGACCGGGCGGTGCTCCAGGTGGCGAACGTGGCCACGCTGCCGGGGATCGTCGGCGCCTCCTACGCGATGCCCGACATCCACTGGGGCTACGGCTTTCCCATCGGCGGCGTTGCCGCCACCGACCCCGAGGCGGGCGGCGTGGTGTCCCCCGGCGGAGTCGGGTTCGACATCTCGTGCGGGGTCCGGCTGATCCGCTCGGAGCTGGAGTGGGAACGCGACGCCCGGCCCGTGATCGAGGAGCTGGTCCACACCCTGGGGGCCCGAGTGCCCCGCGGGGTGGGGACCAGGGGACGGATGGCCCTGGGCCGCGACGAGATGCGGAAGGTCCTGGCGGAAGGGGTGCGGTTCCCGCTGTCGAAGGGCATCGGGGTGGACGCCGACGCGGAGTTCTGCGAGGACGGCGGCGTGCTCGCCGACGCGCGGCCCGAGTTCGTCAGCGACCGCGCCGTCGACCGCGGCATGCTCCAGCTGGGCTCGCTCGGCGCGGGCAACCACTTCCTGGAGGTCCAGGTGGTGGAGGAGGTCCGCGACGTCCGGGCGGCGAACGTGATGGGCCTGTTCGAGGGCCAGGTATGCGTGATGCTGCACTCCGGGTCTCGCGGCCTGGGGCACCAGGTGTGCACGGACTACGTGAAGGTCATGGACCGCGAGATGCCCAGGACCGGGATCGAGGTCCCCGACCGCCAGCTGGCCTGCCTCCCGGTCGAGCACGAGCAGGCGCAGCGATACCTCGGTGCCATGGGCGCCGCCGCGAACTACGCCCGGGCCAACCGCCATGTGATCACCGACGGCGTGCGCGAGTCGTTCGAGCACGTGTTCGGACGCTCGGCCGCGGACATGCACCTCGACCTGGTGTACGACGTGGCCCACAACCTGGCCAAGCTGGAGGAGCACGAGGTCGGCGGCCGCCGCACGACGCTGTGCGTCCATCGCAAGGGCGCCACCCGGGCGTTCGGCCCGGGCCACCCCGAGCTCCCGCGGGCCTACCGCGAGATCGGCCAGCCCGTGACCATCCCGGGGAGCATGGGGACGGCGTCGTACGTGCTGGTGGGAACGACCGAAGCCGCCACGCGAAGCTTCTCCTCGACCTGCCACGGGGCCGGGCGGGCCATGTCCAGGACCCAGGCCAAGAAGGTCATGTCGGGCCCGGCCCTGGCCGATACGCTTCGTGAGCAGGGAATCGCGGTGGCGGCTTCCCAGCCCCGCTTGCTTGCCGAAGAGGCTCCGTACGCGTACAAAGATGTCTCCGAGGTCGTTTCCGTCTGCGAGGGTGCGGGACTGTCGCGTGTCGTGGCCCGCCTGCGCCCCGTGGGCGTGGTGAAAGGATGAGCATGTCCCGTACGGTCGAGATCGCCCCTCCCCCGCGTCGCGAGCGGGCCCCTGAGGTCCGGCAGACCAGGGTGATCGTGAAGAAGGTCGGTCCCTGGTCGGTCTTCAAGTTCTCGCTGCTGTTCTACTTCTGCGTGATGCTGGTGGTCCTGCTGGGGCTCACCATCCTGTACAACGTGCTGGCGGCGGTGGGCGTGCTGGACTCGGCGTCCAAGCTCCTGGGCGACCTGGGGTTCGGGAAGAACTTCGAGTTCCACGGGTGGTGGCTGCTGACCAGGGCGTTCGCCGTGGGCGTGGTGATGGTGGTGTTCTGGTCGCTGGTCAAACTGCTCATCACGTTCATGTACAACCTCATCTCCGACCTGGTCGGCGGGATCGAGGTCACCCTCACCGAGCGGCGCTGACCCGTCGCCGGCCGGGCGCTCGGCGTCCGACCTTGCCGCCCGTCAGCGGCCCCGAGTATGCTGGTCGGGGCGGGTCCGGCGCGGGGTCGGTGAAGCCGAGGAGCTTTCGGGCCTGTAGCTCAGGCGGTCAGAGCGCATCCCTGATAAGGATGAGGTCGATGGTTCAAGTCCATCCAGGCCCACCGAGCGGCGTTTGGTAGGGACTTCGGGCCTCGGGAGCGACCACGCGGGCGACCTCGGGGTCGCAGAAAGGGGAAGAACATGGGCAAGGACAAGGAGAAGAAGAGCGGAAAGAAGAAGTTCTTCCTGTTCGTGTTCTTCGCCGCGGTCGCCGCGGCGGTGGTGTCGTTCCTCAAGAAGCGCCGTGGGCAGGGCATCGAGGAGAGTGAGTGGCAGGAGCTGCCGCCGCCTGAGGGCGGCTAGCGGGAACGCGCCCCGCCTCCGTACGTCTTTCGGACCCGCGAGGCATCCATCTTGCGGGTCTCGTTCGTTCGAACGGCTCCACTTCGGCGGTTTCGCTCAAGGCCCTCCGAGGCAGGACCGAATCCAAGGATGAGGCCGCGTCGTACGGCCACCGGGAACACCGGTAGGACCACCCAGCCCAGCAGCGAACGGCCCGCGTTCAGAGAGGACCGCCGATCATGAACCTGCAACCCGGACGCATCTCGGCGGTCTTGTGGCAGGTCGTGCCGGGGATGATCCTCCCCGGGCTCATCTACTTCGTGGTGTCCCGCCACACCTCCGTGATCGTGGCCCTGGCGGTCGCCTCCTCGGTTCCCCTGATGGATGCGGTGCTCAGGCTGGCCAGGGGACGGGCCCCCAACGCCATGAGCGCCGTCTTCCTGGCCGGCGCGGTGATCTCGGTGACCCTGGCCCTGTGGTCGGGGTCGAGCATGTTCATCCTGGCCAAGGGAGCAGTGGTCTCGGCGATCCTGGGCGTGGTGTTCGCCGCGTCGGCGGCCATGAAGCGGCCCCTGACCCGGTACCTGGCCATCCGGCTGTCGTCCGAGCACGCCGAGGGCCGCCGGCGCCTCGCCGAGCGGTGGCGCCAGCCCCGGGCTCTGGCCGTGTTCTGCGTGCTGTCCGTGGGGTGGGGCATCCTGCTCCTGGTCCAGGCCGGACAGCAGGCGGCGCTCGCGCTGACCCTCTCGCCGGGCACCGTGATGGCGCTGGAGCCGCCGGTCCAGGTCACGTTCACCGCGGCGGGGATCGCCGCGAGCATCCTGTACGTCCGCCGGCGCCAGCGGGCGTACCCCGAGATCGCGCTCATCCCCGAACGGGCTTCCTAGCCCCCCGCACTACACTCCCGCTTCGATGGCGGGAGACCCCTGGAACCTCGCGCACGAAGCCGCATCCGCCGCCGGTGTCACCCTCCGGCCACTGACCACCCTCAAGGAGGCCGACCGCGTCCTGGCCGTGATGGTGGCCACATGGGGCTCCGAGGACCAGCTCACGCGGGACTTCGTCCGGGCCCTCCAGGGCAGCGGGACCGTCCCGTGGGGAGCGTTCGACGGAGAGGAGCTCGTCGGCTACGTGCTGGGCTTCCTGGGCATGGACCCCGAGGACGGCCTGCACGTGCACTCGCACATGCTGGCGGTGCTCCCCGGGCGACGGCACGCGGGGCTGGGCCATGCCCTGAAGCTGGCCCAGCGGGCCCAGGCCCTCGACGCCGGGGTACACACGGTGCGGTGGACCTTCGACCCGCTGGTGGCCCGGAACGCCTACTTCAACCTGGTCAAGCTGGGCGCGCTGGCGGACCGGTTCCACCGCCACTACTACGGCGACATGGGCGACGACGTGAACCGCGGCGAGCGCAGTGACCGGCTCGAGGCCCGGTGGGACCTGGACCTGGTCTCGGACGGAGTGACGGTCGGCCCGCCGGAGGACGCCGAGGTCGTCCTGGGCCGCGACGGCACCGACGAGCGTCCCACGCCCACCACCGTGCGGCCTCCGGGCCGGTTTCCGGCTCTGGTGTGGATTCCCTCCGACTATTCCTCCCTCCGCGGCCGCGATCCGGGGCTCGCCGGCCGGTGGCGCGACGCAGCGGCGGAGGCCATCGAGGCCTGCCGGTCCGCCGGGATGGTGGCATCCAGCTTCCTCAGGGAAGGGGCCTACGTGTTCACTCCCGAGGAGCGCCGGTGATCGAGGTCACGGCCGTCGAGCTGCGGCTGGTGTCGCTTCCCCTCCGGCGGCCGTTCCGGACCAGCTTCGGCGAGGAGGCCACCAAGGAAGCGATCCTGGTGCGGGTCGAGACGCCGGAGGGGATCGGGTGGGGAGAGTGCGCCGCGTCGCCCGACCCGCGCTACTCGGAGGAGTTCAACGCGTCCGCCTGGCTGGTCCTGCGGGACCACCTGGCGCCCTCGCTGATGGCGGCCGGCCCGGTCGAGGCCGAGGGAGTCGCCGGCGTGCTGGGCTGGGTGCGCGGCCACCGCATGGCCAAGACCGCGCTGGAGATGGCCGTGCTCGACGCGGACCTGCGGGCGAGGGACGTGTCCCTGGCTCGGTTCCTGGGGGCCGAACGGGACCGTGTGGCCTGCGGCGTGTCGGTGGGGATCGCCCCGTCCGTGGAGGCGCTGCTGGACCAGGTCGGCGAGTTCGTGGACGCCGGGTACCGGCGGGTGAAGCTGAAGATCGAGCCGGGCCTTGACGTCGTGCCGGTCTCGGCGGTGCGGGAGGCGTTCCCCGACGTCCCGCTGTCCGTCGACGCGAACGCGGCCTACCGGCTGACGGACCTATCCCTGTTCGAGGCCCTGGACGCCCTGGACCTGGTGTACGTGGAGCAGCCGCTTGGCCACGAGGACCTCCTGGAGCACGCCGCGCTGGCCCGCCGAATCGCCACCCCCGTGTGCCTGGACGAGTCGATCCGCTCCGCAGCCGACGCCCGCGCGGCCATTGAGCTCGGCGCCTGCCAGGTCGTCAATATCAAGGCCGGGAGGGTCGGAGGCCTGCTTGAGGCCCGCCGGGTCCACGACGTCGCCGTGGAGCACGGCGTGCCGGTGTGGTGCGGGGGCATGCTGGAGACGGGCGTCGGGCGCGCCGCCAACCTGGCCCTGGCCGCGCTCCCCGGCTTCACCATGCCCGGCGACACCAGCGCCAGCGACCGGTACTTCGAGCAGGACCTCACCGGGCCGTTCGTGCTGGCCGCCGACGGGACCATGGCCGTCCCGGACGGCCCCGGCCTGGGGGTGGAGCCCCTTCGGAACCAACTGCAGGCCCACGGCGTCTACACCGAGCGAGTCGGTCGCTAGGCCGAAGCTCGTGGGGGGGATGGCCCCTGCGCCCCAAATGGTCCGCGGGAGTATCCTCGCCGAGCAACTTCGTTCGACGCCCGGGGGGTGTGCACAACCCGAGCGCGGTCTGTCCTCGGGCGCCAGGTCGGTGCCTGAGAGAAGGGAGGTCGCATGAGGGGGAAGCTCGCGGTTCTGGTATCGGCGACGCTGGTGGTGGCAGCGATGGGCGTCGTCGCGGCGGGCAGCTCGTCGGCCTCCACCCGCTCGGGGGCCCGGGAGAGCGCGCCGAACACGTCTTCCTGCACGGCGGTACAGCGGTTCCGCATCAGGATCCACTACGACTGCATGCTGTCCCAGGGGGCCCACCTGTTCTTCGACGGGACGAACGGGTCGTCCCCCGCAATCCACGGCGCGCAGCCGTTCTTCGGCACGAACGCGGACGCGGCCGACCCGAACGAGGACCTCGCCGCCGGCCAGAGTGAGACGGCCGTGGGGGCGTTCGGGAACAGGGTGGTCGCCGCGTGGAACGACGTCACCGGCTTCCTGGTGTCCGACTCGACGAAGCTGAAGGGGTCCGTCACCGGCGTGGGCTACGCCTCCAGAGGAACCACGAACTTCAAGGACCTGGTCGGGCTGCCGAACAACAACCCCGCACAGGCGTGGTTCGGCGATCCCACCGTCGTGGCCATCGACGCGGACCACTTCATCATCGGAAGCCTGTACCTCCCGTCGTTCCACGGGACGTGCCGGGCCTCGGCACTGCAGCTGGCGGTCTCCGTGATGACGGTCAACCCGAATGGCTCCGTCTCGTTCACCAATCCCATCATCGCGGCGGACGGCGGCGGTGCATGCGATTTCGACTCCTCGTTCCTGGACAAGGAGTTCCTGTCCTACGACTCGGTGAGCCGCACGCTGGCCATGTCCTACACGAACTTCGCGGGGTTCTGCTCCTCCGGTGAGATCGACGTCGTGCGGGCCATCGTTCCCGCCGACCCGGCCACCCTCACATCCGCGGACTGGTCGGCCCCCATCGTGGTGAGTCCCTCGATCGGGGACTTCTGCGGGGGCGGCTTCCCCGTGGTGCAGGAGGGCGCGTACCCGGCGGTGGCTCCGGGCGGCGACATCTACGTGGCGTGGGAGAAGAACATCGACTCGAACCTGTTCGGCGGCCCGGACCCGTACGTCTACATCCTGGCGGCGCACATCCCGGCTGGCGGCGTGGCTCCCGACACCACGGTGGTGGCCAGCCTTAACCAGCCCGGATCGGTCAGGACCACAGGCGCGTTCAAGTCGCTGGACGCCACCCAGATCACCGGGTACACGCGCTTTTTGGGGCAGGACTTCCCCCGGATCGCGTACAACTCGGCCCTGGGGCAGGTGGACATCGAGTGGAACTCCGGCAGCCTGCACCCGCTGGGGGACATCTTCCTGAAGGCACTCGCTGCCGGCCTGACCGACAACACCACGGCGCCGGTGATGCAGGTCAACGACGACAGCGACTTCACGCTGCACTTCCTGCCGGCGGTGAGCGTGCGGTCCGACGGGGCGATCTGCTCGTCGTGGTACGACCGCAGGCTGGGCGGTGCCTCGTCCACGCTCACCGACTACTTCGGTGAGTGCCGGTCCAGCGCCGGGGTCAACGGTGCCGACTTCCGGATCACCACCGGATCGACCGACTGGAACGGAACGGGGTCCCTGATCGACCCGAACTTCGGGGACTACACGGACAACACGTCGACCGGCCTGACCACGTACTACCTGTGGTCGGACGGGCGGGTGGGCGTGCCCAACCCGTTCGCGGACTCGCACACGTAGCAGGCGGGCCGGCAGCCGGCCGGCTTCGCAGATGGGGCGAGCGGCCCGGGGCAGGTT
>JALYLZ010000029.1 GCA_030774015.1 Actinomycetota bacterium
GCTCCTCCGCCGCGCGCTCGCGGCTCAGCGCCTCGCGGTGCGGCCGGGGCTCCAGCATGGCATGGAAGGCGTCCGCCGCCGCCAGCAGCCGGGCCCCGGGCGGCTGCTGGGCCCCGGGAGCGCGGCGAAAGTAGCCGGAGGAGTCCATGCGCTCGTGGTGCATCGAGGCCACGCCGGCCAGGCGGTGGAGGGCCTCCGGACGGGCCAGCACCCGGTCCGTGTAGTACGGATGCATCCGGACCTTCTCCCACTGGTCGAACGACAGCGGGCCTTTTCGGTTCCAGATGGTCGCGGACACTCCCACCCGCCCCACGTCGTGGGCCAGGCCGGCGCGGTGGACCTCGTCCACGTCCGAGGAGGGCAAGCCCGCCACCTCCGCCGCGGCGCGGGCGAGATCGGCCACGCCCGTGGAGTGGCCGACGAGATAGGAGGACTTCAGGTCCGAGAACTCCGCCATGGCCCGCAAGGCTCCGTCCAGGCGCTCGGGCGAGAGCGCGACCGGAGGCTCGGGGTCGGCCTCCATCACCGCGTCCCATACGGAGGGCACGTCGGTGGCCGAGAGCACGGCGTCGGGGTCCCGGAGGAGCGCCTCCGCGGCGTCCGGCCCGTACATCGTCCGGGCCCGCCGGCGCACCATCTCGGGGACGCTCGCGGGGCCGCCGGCGTTGCTGAGGATCGTGGCCCCCTCGGCCACCTGCACCACCCGCACCGGCCGGGGGATGGCCTCGCCTTTCAGGCGGGCCGGACCCTTCCCGTCCCAGCGTTCGTTGAAGAGCCTGACGTCCTGCTGGATCTGGGCGTCGAACCCCATCCGTTCGGCCAGCATCTCGGCTACCTCGCACCGGGCGACGTCGTGGGACCGCATCCTCGGGGCCATGGCCACCAGCCGAAGAACCGCCGGCGGGAACCGGGCCCCAGGGAACTCGCGCGCCAGGTGCCGAAGCATCCGGGGCATCACCTGACGGGGATCCGCGTGGTCCAGGGGTGCGATGGCCATGTTCATGGCGAACTCGTCGCCGCCCATCGCCGCCATCTCATCGGAGTCCGCCGTGCAGCCGATGTGCCGCAGCAGCGCGAGCACGTAAGCTCGGCCGAGCTCCTCGTCCGGCAGGCCCATGGCCTCGCCCAGTCGCATCGACAGCAGACACACGGACAGGCCGGCTTCGAGTGGAGCGCCGAGGCCGATGTCGGTGGCGATCGACATCGCCCCCATCAGCTCGGCCAGTCGCAGCTCGCTCACCGTCGCCGTCCGGGTCAGCCCCCTTGGCTTCCGGCCACCGCCGCGGCGTGCTCGCCCGATCCGGCGGGCGCTTCGGGTCGATGGAAGTCCCTGGCCCGGACAAACACGACCGACACCACGGCGCCGGCGAGCGCCACGATGGCCCCGACCACGAAGATGTCGTTGAGCCCGCCCACGAAGGCCGAGCGGGCCACCTCGGCCACTCGCGCCCTGACCGGGCCGGGGAGCCGGCGCAGCAACTGCGAGAGGGAGCCCGAGGTGACGGCCTGCCCGATGGCGCCGGCCTGTCGGGCTGCGGGGGTGCCGGCCAGGCCAATCGTCACCGCTGATTGCACGTGGCTCTGGAAGATCGCCCCGAGCGCGGCGATGCCCGTGGCGATCCCGACCTGCCGGAACGTGTTGTTCACGCCCGAGGCCATCCCGGCCTGCCGTCCCGGTGCGACGGCCACGGCGGTCGAGGCGAGCGGCGCGTTCACCATGCCCACGCCCGCGCCCGCGAGCACGAACCCGGCCAGCAACGCGGTCCACGTGGACTGCGGCGTGAGCCCGCTCATCAGGAGGAGACCCACGCTGATCAGGACCAGGCCCGCCCCCATCAGCAGCCGCACGGGCAGCACCGACGACAGCCGGCCCGCGATGGGCGCGAACACGAAGATCAGGATCGATACCGGCATCAGCCGGAGCCCGGCCCCCAGGGCGGAGAACCCCAGCACGTTCTGGAGATACAGAGTGAGGTACAGGAACATCGAGAACATCGACGCCGACAGGGCGAACGCCACCAATTGGGCCCCGGTGAACGCCGGGATCCGGAACAGCTTCAGGTCGACCATGGAGTGCGGGCTCCGCGCCTCGATCAACAGAAACAGGCCGAGCAGCACCGCCCCTCCCACGAAGAGCCCCACGATGAACGGGCTGGTCCAGCCCTTGGCGTTCCCGCGCAGCAGCGCGTAGACCGTCAGGCCAAGCCCGGCCGAAAGGGTGACCAGCCCGGGAAAATCGATCCGCCGGTTGCTGGGGTCCCTGGACTCCGTCAGGCGCGCGACCGAGAGGAGCGCCGCCACGATCCCGATCGGGACGTTGACGAAGAAGATCCACCGCCACCCCGCCGAGGTCGTCAGCACCCCGCCGATCAGGGGTCCGATGGCCACGGCGAGGCCGGTGGTGGCGCCCCAGATGCCGAACGCCGTGCCCCGCTCCCGCGGCGGGAAGGCGTGGTTGATGAGGGCGAGCGAGGTGGAGAACATAATCGCGCCGCCGATGCCCTGAATCCCCCGGAACACGATCAGGACCTCCGAGGTCGGCGCCAGCCCGCAGGCCAGCGACGACAGGGAGAACAGGGCGACCCCCACGATGAAGATGCGCTTGCGCCCCAGGATGTCCGAGAGGGCGCCCGCGTTCAGGACCAGGACGGCCAGCGCGAGAGCGTACGCGTCGATCACCCACTGGAGGTCCGTGAAGGTGGCGTGGAGGTCGTGGCGGATGGTGGGCAGCGCCACGTTCACCACGGTGATGTCGAGCAGCAGCATGAAGATGGAGACGCACACGAGCCCGAGCGTCCACCATCGGTGGGCGTCGCCCCTGCCCGCCTCCCCCGGAGGGCCGGCCTGGATGTCGGTTCGCGCCATCTCGAGCTCCATCGTCGACGCCCGTCGTGCGCCCGTTCGGATCAGGGCTTCGACGGAACCGAGACTACCGGAGGATCGGCCGGCCGGCGTTAGTGGGCGCCGCTAGCGGGTGGTGCGGGGGTGCAGCAGGCCGAAGGCCAGGCCCGTCCGTGAGGGCCGCCAGGAGGCTTCGATGATGTCCCCCGACACGCCGACGGTGGTCCATTCCTTCTCGCCGTCCGAGGAATCGATGAGCACCCGAACGGTGGCCGCCGTCCCCTCCTTCCCGTCCAGCACGCGGACGGCGTGACCTCGTTCCACGAGGACGCCACCCCCACCTGGGGACGGCCGAAGTCCTCCTCCGAGAAGCCGACGGCCCCGAGCATGGACCGGGCCGGGGCCCGCTCCGGCCCCTCTGTGACCTCACGGCTCCGGCCCCGCCACGCGTCGCTCCGCATCTCAGACCTCCTCGGGGAAACGAGAGAGGGAGCCTAGCCGCTCGACACGCGGATCGGGAAACCCGCGCTTCGGGTCTCAGCCAAAGGAGCAGTCGACGATGACCTTGTTCAGAGCGCGTTCGAGGAGGGTGAGCTCCTGATCATCGAGCTGGGCGACGAACAGCTTCGAGATCCCCCGGGCGTGGACGGGCGCGGTCTCGGCGAGCCGGGCGATGCCCGCCTCGGTGAGCGCCACCACGACACCACGGGCGTCGGTACCCGCTCTGTCCCGGCGGACGAGGCCCTCATCCTCCAGCCGGGCGACGCGACGGGACATGCCCGAGCGAGAGATGAGCGCCCGGGCCGCGAGCTCCGTCATGCGCAACTCACCGTGGGCGGCCGCCAGCTGAGCGAGCACGTCGAAGTCGGCCAGGGCCAGACCCGTCTCCCGTTCCAGATCCGTGTCGAGCCGGCGCATGAGCGTGGCGTGGGCGCGCAGCAGCGAGCGCCAGGCCTCGAGCCCACGGCGGCCCGGCACCTGATCCTCCACGAGCCTGTCGAAGAACTCTGCGACATCGCTCTCAGGAAGTATTTGCATGTGCACCTAGTTTGGGCGTAAAGTATTTGCAAGGGAAAGCATACAGGGGGCGGACCAGCCCCGGGAAAGGAGCGGCCGCCGTGTCCACCGAAGTGGAGTTCGACCTCGCTCAGTCCACCAGGCGTCGGTTCGGTACCGTGGCGGCCACCGAACGGGTTGCGCGGACCGCCGCCGCCCTGGAAGCGAACGGCATCCGAGCGATCCGGGCGGCGAACGCGGCCGAAGCGAAGCGAATCGTCCTGGATCTCATCCCGGATGGATCGCAGGTTCATCACGGCGCGTCGCAGTCGCTCGAGGTGTCCGGCATCACCGATGAGATCGAGAAGTCGGGCCGCTATGAACCGGTGCGCCCTCACATCGGAAGCCTGGACCGCACGACCCAGGCCGACGAGATCCGCCGCCTGTCTGCGGCGCCGGACGTGATGCTCGGGAGCGTCCACGCGGTCACCGAGACCGGTTCACTGCTGGCGGCCTCGATGGGCGGCAGTCAACTCGGACCGTACGCGAGCGGTGCAGGGCGAGTCATCCTCGTGGTGGGGACGCAGAAGATCGTGTCGGACCTCGAAGAAGGCCTGCGCCGGATCAACGAGTACTCGTTCCCTCTGGAGGATGCCCGCGCCCAGGCGGCGTACGGCATCCACAGCGCCGTGAACAAGGTCCTCATCATCAATCGCGAGATCATCCCCGAGCGCATCACCGTCGTCCTCGTCGACGAGGTCCTCGGGTTCTAGCAATGCCTGGATCGACGATGGGAGTCGGGATCATCGGGGTCAGCCCCGTCCGGGGCTGGGCTGCCACCGCCCACATTCCGGCACTGCGCGCGCTGCCGAACTACGAGATTCGGGCACTGAGCGCGCACAGCGAGGAATCCGCGCGCGCAGCGGGCGAAGCGTTCGGGGTCAGCGCGGTGTTCTCAGACCACGAGCAGGTGGTGACCCGAGCGGACGTCGACGTGGTCGCTGTTACGGTGAAGGTCCCGCACCATCGAGAGCTCGTCTCCGCCGCACTTGCCGCCGGCAAGGCCGTCTACTGCGAGTGGCCACTCGGTCGGGACCTCGACGACGCGCGAGCGATGGCCGCGCTCGCCGCCGAGCAAGGGGTTCGCACGGTCGTCGGGTTGCAGGCCCGCCAGGCGCCGGCGATCGAGCTCGTCCAACAGCTGCTCGGCGACGGATACGTCGGCGAGGTCCTCTCAACGACCATGGTGGGGCTGTCGGTCCTGGGCGACGTTCTGGTCCAGCCCAACGCCTACATGCTCGACAGGACAAACGGGGCCAACGTGCTCACGATCGCCGTCGGCCACAGCCTGGACATCCTCACCTACGTATTGGGCGAGTTCGCCGACCTGTCGGCCGTGTCGGATCTTCGGAGGCCGTTCATCACCATCGAAGAGACCGGGGAGCAGATCGTGAAAACGGCGGCCGACCAGATCGCGGTGATCGGCACCCTCACGTCCGGGGCGATCGCCAGCGTCCACGTCCGTGAGGCCGTGGCCGGCGGAACCGGGTTCCTGTGGGAGATCAACGGAACCGACGGAACGCTCCGGATCACCGCCGACGAGGCACAGCCCCAGATCTTTCCCCTGACCGTCTGGGGAGCACACGGGCAGAGCGAGCTCGCCGAGCTTGCCGTCCCGGCGGCGCTGACACAGAGATGGCCCGCGCTCACCAGCCTGGAAGGAGCGCCCGCCTTCAACGTCGGGCGTGCCTACGCGGCGTTCGCGGCAGACAAAGACGACGGAACCCACACCGTGCCGGACTTCGCCGACGCCGTCCGGCGCCACGAGGTCATCGCCGCCATCGAGAGGTCCGCGGAATCAGGGCAACGCGTGAAGGCGTAACCCGCTGCCCTCCCACGGCGGGATCGAGGTGGGCGACAGTCCGAGACGCTCGTAGTCCGCGGGTGAGCTCGCCATCACCACCCGTGGCGTCTGCCATCCGTCGATACGGGGAGGGCTAGACCGGGACCATCCGGCCGCTCGCGAAGAAGTAGCGCCGGAGCTTCGCGTAGTCCTCCCGGGGTCCGAGCGAGACGTTCTCGTATCCGATGAGCCCCGGCACGGTCCCCCGGTCCACCAGGGCCTTCATCGCCCGCCGGTTCTTCAGGCCGACGCCCGTGTCCGTGCCGGTCTTTCGGTAGAACATGCAGAAGCAGGTTCGGACGACGGGCCGGTCGAACAGCTCGACCAGGTCGGGCCACCGCTCCTTCGTGACGGGGTGCGCTTCGAACGCCATCCGGGCCAATCTACCGGCCGTGCCACGAGAAGTGCTGGTCGTCCCGGATGAAGGACCCAGAGCATGAGCTCATCGACCAAGGCCCGCGGTCAGCCGTGCGGACGGACTTCCACCAGGTCCCCGTCGATCCGCGCGTCGAAGATGGGGAGCCGCACGGTGGCCGGGCCACGCAGCACGCGGCCGTCCGTGAGCAGGAACGTGCTGCCGTGCAGCGGGCACACCACGGTCTTCAGGGAACCGGCGACCTTGACCACGCCGCGATCGAGGGGCGCGCCCTGGTGCGTGCACCGGTTGGCCGCGGCGAGGACCGAGTCGCCCATCCGGTACAGCAGGACCTCGGTCTCCCCGACCTGGACGCTCTTGGCCTTTCGCTCGGGCAGCTCCGCCAGCGGAATGGCCCGCATCCAGCCGCCGGCGATCTCGTCCGAACCCATGCTCATACCCTCGCGGCCCTGGCCGTGGCCCGTCCCGCTCCGAGCTCCCGGGAAAGACCCCGGGCCACCTCTTTCACCACCACCACCAGCGAGGAGTCCGGGCCCTTGGGGACCATGCGCTCCACGGGCCCGGTCACGCCGATCCCGCCGACGGCCGCGCCCCGGTTGTCGAACACGGGGGCGGCGATGGCTCCCTCGCCCACGATGGCCTCCTGGTCCTCCACGGCGAACCCCACCCGCTGGATCCGCTTCAGCTCCTGCTCGATCCCGGAGACGGTGGTGATGGTCCTGCCGGTGAGCGCCGGGAGGGGCCCGTCCACGAGCGCCTCGCGCGCCGGGGCGTCGAGGTGGCCCACGATGGCCTTGCCCGGGGCGCAGGCGTGCCACGGGATGGAGGCGCCCACCTCCAGCATCTGCACCGAGTTGTCCGGGCGGAAGACGTGGTGCACGATCAGCACGTTCGACCCGTACAGCACCCCCACCTTGACGCCCTCGTTGGCCCGGGCGGCCAGCGACTCCGCCCACAGCAGCGACCGGGCCCGGAGCTCGTGGTTGTCCAGGAACGCGTTCCCGAGCTGGAGGAGCGCGGGACCCAGGCGGTACTTTCCGGTCTCGGGGTCTTGCTCCACCAGCTCCTGGGCCTCCAGGGTCCGCAGGAGCCCGTGGACGGTGGGCTTGGCCAGGCCCAGGCGGTCCGACAGCTCGGTGATGCCGAGGCGGGGGACGCCCGACCCGAGGGCTTTCAGGATCTGCGCCGCCCGCTCCACGGATTGGATCACGATTCCTGGCCTTTCAGTATTGCCGAACGCTGTTCGATATCATAGACTCCGAAACGACGTGACCGTGGGTATTGTACTCGTGTCCCACAGCCCGATCCTGGCGCAGGGACTGGCCGAATTGCTGGCCCAGATCGGGTCCGAGGACGTCCCCCTGGCGGTGGCGGGGGGCGCGTCCGACGGCCGGCTCGGCACCAGCGTCGACCTGGTGGAGGAGGCGATCGTGCGGGCGGACCTCGGAGACGGCGTGGTGATCATCCCCGACCTCGGGAGCGCCGTGCTGACGGTTCGAACGGTCCTGGAAGGCGGGAACGACCACGGCGCCGTGCTGGTGGACGCCCCCTTCGTGGAGGGGGCCGTGGCGGCCGCGGTCACGGCGGCGTCGGGCGGGACCCGGGACGAGGTGGCCGAAGCGGCCAGGCAGGCGCGCGATGTCGCCAAGTTCTGAGCGAACGGTCCTGCTCCCCGCCGACCTGCACGCCAGGCCGGCCGGGCAGCTGTCCCGGGTCGCGGCCGGATTCGGCTCCAGGCCGATCACCCTCATCGCGGGCGGCAAGGAAGTGGATGCCCGCAGCGTCCTGCTGGTGATGCAGCTCGGGGCCACCAAGGGGACCGAGGTCACGGTTCGCGCCGTCGGCGACGACGCCGAGCAGGCCGTGGAGACCCTGGCGGGGATGCTCGCGGCGGTCACCCCGGTGGACGCGTCGGCCTAGCGCCCCAAAGCGCCCAAGCTCAGGGCAGCTCCGGCCAGGCCCGCTCCCGGACCAGGTCCCACACCTCTTCCACGGAGTCGCTGGCCATGGCGGCCCTGACCACCTCCGCGCATGCCTCCGCGGAGAGCCGGCGGACCCGGGCCCGAACCTCGTCCACCCGGGCCGGCGACACGCTCAGGCTCTCGATCCCGAGACCCACCAGCAGCGGCAGCACCAGCGGATCCGCCGCCCCCTCCCCACACACCCGGACGGCGCACCCGTGGTCCCGGCCGGCCCGGGCCACGCGGTTCATCAGCGTCAGCACCACGGGATGGGCCGAGAGCGCCGGGCGGGCCCCCGGGTCCCGCCGGTTGACCCCCAGCACGTGCTCGGTGAGGTCGTTCGTCCCGATCGACAGGAAGTCCAGCTCCTGGGCGAGGCGATCCGCCAGCAGTGCGGCGGACGGGACCTCCACCATGACTCCGAGCTCGGGAACCGGGACCCCCGTCCGCTCGGCCGCGCCCTCCAGCACCGTGCGGGCCAGCCGAACCTCCCGGAGCGACGTCACCATGGGCACCAGGATGCCGAGCCGGCAGTCCCGCCCCAAGTCCAGCGCCGCCCGGAGCTGCGAGGCCAGGGCGTCCTCCGACTGGAGGAGCGAGGGCAGGCCGCGCAGATGTGGACCCGCCCCGTCCGGCAGGCTGGCCGACAGGAACGGGGGCACCTTGTCCCCCCCGAAGTCCAGGACCCGGACGATGGCCCGCCGGCCCGCCAGCTGGCGAAGGATCGGCTCCAGGGCCCGACGGTGCGCGCCCTCGTCCGGCCACACCGTGGCCTCCAGGAACGACAGCTCGGTGCGCAGGAGCCCGACCCCTTCGGCCCCCGCCTCCAGGCCGGCGGCGGTCTCGGCGGCGGTCCCGACGTTGCACAGCAGTCCGATCCGGATGCCGTCGGTGGTCTCGCACGGCAGGCCTCGCTCCCGGGCCAGCGCCGAGCGCCGCTCCGAGGCGGCGCGCATGGCCGAGACGGCCCGGGCCACCTCGTCGGCCGCCGGCTGCACCGTCACGGTGCCCTCGTCGCCGTCCACCACCACGGCCGTCCCGTCCGGGACCCGCAGGATGGAGGGGTCCACCCCGAGGACGAGCGGGAGTCCCAGGCTGCGGGCCACGATCGCGGCGTGCGAGTTCGGCCCGCCCCGCACGGCGACGCCCGCCGCG
>JALYLZ010000030.1 GCA_030774015.1 Actinomycetota bacterium
CTCCGCTGCTCCCCTCGACGGGTGAGCTTGCGGGCGCAACCGAGCAGAACTTGGGATGTCGGGGTGCTGACCTTTTCGACCGGCGTTCTCAGGCCGCGGGTGTTCGCCTTTTCAACCGGCGTTTACAGTCGCCCGCACGCCGAGCTTCGCCGGGACTACCCTCCGGGTGGGCAACCGCCACATCGGCCACGTGGTCGGAGTCCGCGTGATGGCCGATACGGTTCAGATCACGCAGGCGGGGTCGATCGACTGGGAACCGCGGGGCCGGCCGGGGAGTACAAGAGGCATGAGCAGGGGGCGCATCCTCGCGATCTCGCTGGCGGGGGCCCTGGTACTGGGGGCGTGCAGCGGGGGAGTCGATCGGGAGCAGCCGCAGAATCGACCGTCTCCGTCCACGGCAGCCTCTGACGCGCCGGGGCCGAGCGGCGGAGATCGGTCCTCGCTCTCCGGGCGGATCGCGTTCGACAACCACGAGGACGTGTGGACGATCGACGCGGACGGCAAGGACCTGACCCGGCTCACGCATTCCCCCGCATTCGAGTTCGACCCGTCGTGGTCGCCCGACGGCACGCAGATGGCGTATCGATCCGATCGAGGCGACGAGTCGGAGATCTGGGTCATGAACGCCGACGGCACGGGTCAGCGCCGGCTGACCGCGGGTATCTCGCCCGCGTGGTCCCCGGACGGCTCGTCCATTGCCTATGCGAGCACCGGACATGATCCGAACCCTCCGTTGAGCGGAATCTCGATCATGAACGCGGACGGATCCGGGCAGCACCGCGTGCCGAACACCGATGGCGGCGAGTACCCCTCGTGGTCGCCCGATGGGAAACGGATTGCCTTCAACTCCAACCTCACCGGTGATCACGTCATGTACATCGTGGACGTCGATGGCTCGAATCTCGTGGATCTCTCGAGCGTGGGGGAGGGCTGGCAGGTGCAGTGGTCGCCCGACGGCCGCTCCATCCTATTCACGTCGCATCGCGACCATCCGGACAACTACACGGACGTCTATGTGATGCGCCCCGATGGCTCGGCCGTCCGCAGGTTGACGCACAACCGTGCGTACACACCGGCGTGGTCGCCGGACGGCGACAACATCGTGTTCTCGGCGCCGGGCCTGTTCATCATGGACCCCGACGGCAGCGACGTCAGAGCGCTCGACACCCCGGGAGTCGGCGAGACCTCGCTGCCCGATTGGACGGACTGAGGCCGCTCACCCCGACGTTCGACTCATGGCTGCTAACTCATGGGGTCGGAGGCTCGACGCCTCCTGGCTATTGCCTGATTGACCCGATCCGCACAAAGCTGGCAGCAGTATCGTCGGCTCCTGTTCCTGGTGCGATCGACGAACACGCAGCAGCAGGGCCAGCCCGCGCACCGGCCGATCCGGTCCCACTTCCCGGCGGCTAGGAGCTCCATCAGACCGATCACAGCCGAGGGACCGAGGAATGCGGGACCGTCGTATGGAGGAGGGCCGTGCCGGATCTCCCATCGACCCCCGCCGGAGGCCACAAGACGCGGACGGGCGTCGAGTCCCTCTGCGATCCGGCCAAGGTGCGAAGCCGCGATCGTCTCGTCTCGGGAGTCCATGGCCTCGGTAATGCGGTGGCGGAGCTCACGTGGCCCCGGTAGGCGAACCGCAGGATGCCGGTGCTCTGGGGCGTGAGCCGGCGGACGTCGGCGGGGTCGTATCTTCCTTCTTCCCCGCTCCTCCGGAGCACTGGTCGCTCGAGGTCTGCGGGGCCCCGGTCGAGCACGTGCCGG
The DNA here is from genome assembly GCA_030774015.1 of Actinomycetota bacterium. Taxonomy (NCBI): domain Bacteria; kingdom Bacillati; phylum Actinomycetota; species Actinomycetota bacterium. The sequence continues at coordinate 1,768 of JALYLZ010000030.1, forward strand.
GTATCCTTCGGCCGGAGGCCGGAGTCCGGAGTGGGGCCGGCAAACAATCTTGTTCCCGCAGATCAGGGCCTTGGTCATGCGCCGCTGGGAACGGATTCCTCCGATCTGGGAACGGATTCTGGGCTTTTCCACTGCCCACGAGTCTGCTCGGTGTCCGAGCCACTGGGACTTGCGGCCGGAGTCCTTCCCGGGAACCGAAGTGCGTCTGTATCGGTGCAGGGACGCGACCGGTGAGTTCGCCGTTGCGGCTGAGGTCAGGATCCGGGCGGATACTGCGGGCAGACATCCTCGTACGGGCGGTCGCCGACGTATCGGGCCCACTCCGCCTTTGTGAAGTTCCGACCGGCCACGAGGCACGCTTGCCGCTCCCACACGGAGGGCGACGCCGCGTATGCGAACATCAAGCCGGTCGCGTAGAGGAGCACGGCCACCGTGGAGCTTCCCTGGCCCGCGAAAGTGGCCGCCCCGACCGCGCCAGAGAACCCTGGAATGTCGGTTCCGATCTGCTGGAGGTCGGGGACGGACCACAGCCTCGCCACGCCGTCGGAAGAGTCCGTCAACAGCATGCTTCCGGAGGGGTCGAACTGAACGCTCCACAGTCCCGGGTTCGAGGCCGGTACTTCGGCCAACTGCTTGCCTGTGGTCACGTTCCAGAGGCGAACGATCCCCACGTTCGACGACCCTTCCGCGAGGAGTCTGTCGTTGGTCGGTGAGAACGCGACGAACGCGACGCCCTTTGGATCATGCAGCGTCCGGACCGGCTTCAGCGTCCTTGCGTCGACGATCACGGTACGGTCACCCAGGACGGAGGTTGCGATCAACGACCCATCGGGGCTGTACACCACGTTCTGGTTGAGGCCGTCGAAGTGAAGACCACCAACGGCGGTGGACTTCCATGGGAGATCCAGGGGCGCCGCGCGCTCCGATCCTGTGGCGGCATCCCACTCGATCATCCGGCTGGTGCCGTTCTCGCGTCGGTCGACTCCGGCGATCCACTTGCCGTCAGGGCTGAACGTCGCCCATGGGGCGTTCCAAAACCCGCCATAGTCGTCTGGAACGGGGGTCGCGCTGAGTCCGGAGAACGTTCGGATGAGCCTGGCATTGCGACCGTCCAGTCGCCACAGGGTGATGTCCCCGTTGCTCGTGGGGCCGGGAGTGACGAGGAGTTCGGTGCCGTCCGGGGAGAACTCGGCGTAGATGACGGAGTCGATGCCGGGCACATGACCGGCGACCCTCACCTCGGTCGTGACCCGGCCGGTCACGAGGTCGATGATGCTGACATTGCCGCCCTTGCTGACCCCCGTATCGGGTGCGAACTCCGTCGCATGCGCGACTGCGATGCTCTTCCCATCCGGGGACGCGGAGAAATACGGAAAGAGGGGGTATCCATTTTGGTCCAGTACCCCAAGATGTTGGGGTCAGGGCCGTCCGCCCTTGATGGCGCGATAGGGGGCGGGGTCGGTGGCCACGGCCTGCTCCATGAGGCGATGAAACAGCAGGCCGCGCTGGCGGGAGCTGCGGCGGTTGAAGCGGAAGGTGAACTCGTCGAGGTAGGCATCGAGGTGCTCGGGCCTCACCGAGCCCTGATGGGTCCCCAGCAGCCACCGCTTGAGCAGCGACGCCACGCGATGGACCGCCGGCATGGCGATGTGCGCGGGGTCGCCGGAGGAGGAGATCACGGTCTTCTTGCGCGTGTAGCCGTGCTCCGGCAGCGAGTTGTAGCCGCCCCATCCG
>JALYLZ010000031.1 GCA_030774015.1 Actinomycetota bacterium
TTCGCAGAGGTCCGAGTCAGGTTCCGCGCCCAGTTCGCCTACGTAGAAGGGGTGCTCCCCGACGGAGAGAAGATCCAGCTGTGCCGGCTCACCTACGGCGGGTCCGCCGACACATGGGGGTTCGCCACCTACCTGGCCAGCAAGGACGGCTACGAGAACTCGGTCCTGCCAACCGGACGGTTCGCTGGGCTGCCCGAGCACGCCCTCGACACCGCCTGCGGCCTCTATCTGGAGGATGTCTCCGCGTGGACGGATCTATTTGCCCTCAAACGTTCTCCGCCGCCGCACTAGCCCTCGACTCCACGAGCTCGGAGGCGCTCGCGGATGGGGCCGGCGCGCACGACGTCGCCCTTTTGCTCGTAGCGAGCCAGGGCCTCCCGGAGGGCATCGATCCAGTCCTGGCGGCGCCCTCTTGCTTCCAGCACGTCGGCCAGGCAGGCCCACGCGTCGCCCTGCGCAGTCAGCATGTCGGTGGCTTCGACACGGGCCAGTGCCTCTCGTGCCAGGGCTTCGGCCCGATCGAGCTCCCCTCGGCGAACCAGCACCGGCGCCAGCCCGGTCCGCCACTCGGATTGCGACACCACGTCCTCCTCGGCGGCCAGCTCCCGGCTCACCAGGCAGAACTGCTCCGCCTCGCCGTCTCGCCTCTGGCTCGCCAGGAGCAGCCCGAGCATCGACGCGACCGTGGACGCGAACCCGCGGTCGTCCATGGCCCGAAGCCGGTCGAAGCCGTCGCGGAGCACGCGCTCGGCGATGTCGAGCCGGCCTGCACGCGTCTCGATGCGTGCGTCCGTCATGGCCGAGCCCGCCTCCCATAGGGTCATGCCGAGGTCGACCTTGATGGCCCGGGCCCGCGCGGCCAGCGCACGAGCCTCGTCGAAGTGGCCCAGCATGGCCTTGCCGACGGCCTTCGTGGTGAGGGCCGCGGCTTCCACCTTGCGGTCGCCCGCGTACTCCTGCTCCATCCCCTCGGTCTGGGCCAGGAGAGCCTCCACGGGGACCGGCCCGAAGATAAGCCCGGCGAGCAGGTTCGTCACGAGTTCGGTCTCCTCCCGGAGGTCGGTGGCCCTTTTGGCGTGCTCGATCGCCTCCAGCGACGTCCGGCGGTGCTCCGCGAGGTTCATCCGCATCCACGCGGCGTAGCTCAGCGTCCGCCAGGCCCGAGCCAGGCCGAGCTCGTCGCCGGCAGCCTCGAACACCGGGATCAGCCCGTTCGCCTCGGCCTCCGCCTGCTGCATCCCGCGCTCGGGCTCACTGAGGATGAGCGCGCTCAGCTGGACCAGCCTGGCGTGACCGGCCCCGAGGTCGTCGCCGGCCGCGACCGCCGCTCTCACCGCCTCGTCCAGGACCTCGTCCGTCCGGGACAGGTCCCCCGCCTCGAACAGGACATCGCCGAGGTCCGCGACGACGCGGAGCCGGGCCGGATCGGCGGGCGGTAGAAGGTCGGCGGCACGGGAGAGCAGGTTCACCGCCGCGCCGATGTCGCTCCGGGCCCGAGCCCGCCGGCCGGCTGCGGCCAGGCGCTCGAACGCACCACGGGCCAGCGCCCGGGCCCGGTTGTCCTCTGGCGCCAGTTCGACGCGGTACCGATGTGCCTGTTCCAGGTGGTAGCCGATGAACTCCTCGTACTCCGCAGCCCGCTCCCCGACCGAGGAGGCCAGCCACACGCCAAACCGCTCGTGCAGGTCCGCCCGGTCCTGCTTGGGCAGCGCTTCGTACGCCGCGTCCCGGATGAGGATGTGCCGGAACCGGAAGCCCTCCGCCCCGCCGATGTCGGATGCGGTGGGCCGGATGAGGTCCTTCCGGAGGAGCGCCCCCAGGTGGAGGTCCGCCTGCGCCGGATCTCCAGGAGCGTCCGCCAGGAGCGCCACCACGGCCGCGCGGTCGAAGACCTCCCCGGCCACCGCGGCAGATTCCAGGACCGCCCGCTCCTCCGCCGAGAGACGGTCCAGCCTGGCCGCCAGGAGCGCCGAGATTGCGCCGGGCACGTGGACGGTCGCGAGGTCGACCGTGGCCACCCACTCCCCGTCCTTCTCGACCAGGATCCCATCGTCGAGGAGCGTGGACAGCATCTCCTCGACGAACAGCGGGTTGCCCTGCGCGGAGGCCCGGATGCGCTGGCGGATCTCGGGTGTGAGGGCCGGGTTCCCCAGGAGGTTGTGGATCAGAACGTCGGACTCCTGCTCGTCCAGCGGCTCGAGCTGCACCGACGTGGCTCGGGCCTTCCCGCCGCCCCAGCCGGGCCTGCCGTCCAGGAACTCGGGCCGGGCCATGCAGAGCAGGAAGATCGGCGCTTCGCGGGACCAGTCGGCGATGTGTTCGATGACGTCCAGCATCGTCGCCTCGGCCCAGTGGATGTCGTCGAACACCGCCACCACGGGCCCCGATCGGGCCAGGATCTCGAACAGGCGACGGACCGCCCAGCCGGCCTCGACCTGGACGCCGTCGGACAGCCCGATCAGCGCCGCGAGGTGCTCGCTGACCCGCTCCGCGTCGTGGGCATCGCCGAGCAACTCGCGGACGCGCTGCCGGGCCTGGTCGGGCTCGTCGTCCTCGACGATTCCGGCCGCCCCGGTGAGCATCTCCGAGATCGGCCAGAACGTGATGCCCTCTCCATAGGACAGGCACCGCCCGTTCAGGACGGTGGCGCCTGCCCGGGCACGTTCGAGGAACTCCCGGGCCAATCGGGACTTCCCGATGCCGGCGGCACCGAGGACCGTGAACAGATAACACGCGTGGTCAGCCCCCGCGCTCTCGAACGCGTCGGTGAGCAGCTTGAGCGGACGCTCCCGGCCTACCATCGGCGAGTCCAGCCGTCGCTCGTGGCCGAGGACCCCGGGTCGCACCTCCAGGAGGCGATACGCGTCGACCGGGCCGGCCTTGCCCTTCAGCGCGAGCGGGTCGACCGGCTCGACCACCACCGCGTCCCGGGTCAGCCGGTACGTCTCTTCGCCGATCAGGATCTCCCCGGGCTCCGCTACCTGCTCCAGCCGAGCGGCTGTGTTCACCGTGTCACCGGTGACCAGGTTCTGGCCGGTCGAGCGGTTTCCGGCCACCACCTCGCCGGTGTTGACCCCGATCCGTGTGTCGATCGTGACGCCCCACTCCCGGGCCAGCTCGACGTTCAGCTCCGTTATGGCTTCCCGCATGCCGGCGGCGGCCCGGACGGCGCGGAGGGCGTCGTCCTCGTGCAGGACCGGGATGCCGAACACCGCCATCACGGCGTCGCCGATGAACTTCTCCACGGTCCCTCCGTGGGACTCCAGGACGGCTTGCATCCGTTCGAAATAGCGGGTCATCACCTGCCGGAGGGACTCGGGATCGAGACGCTCCCCGAGCGAGGTGGAACCCGTCACGTCACAGAAGACGACCGAGACGGCCTTCCTGATCTCGCGCGGGCGAGCGGCGGGCTGGGGGAGCGGTGAGCCGCACTCAGGGCAGAACTTCGCGACCTGCCGGAGCCGGGCACCGCACGAAGGGCATTGCACGCGTGGAGTCTATGGCCTCCGCCCGCCAGGTCCGCCCTCCGTCCCTGCCATCCGTCGTCGGTCGCATCGCCGGTCAGAAGCCAAATTCCGCGTGTGCGCTCCACCGAAGGAGAGGTGTATTTAAGGAACCCCGCCACCCAGGGGTCCCCGGCGCTAGGATCGCACTTCGGTGTTCACCGTTGAGCAGCGGGATGCGCTCCGCGAGCGCCTGCGAAGGCTCGCGGAGGAGGATGGGCGCGTCGTTGCCGGCGCCCTCGTGGGCTCGCTCGCCGTGGACGGCGGCGACCGCTTCTCCGACGTGGACCTCACCTTCGGCATCGCCGACCATGTTCAGGTCGCCGACGTGCTCGACGACTGGACGCGCACGCTCATCGACGAGCTCGGCGCGGTGCAGCTTGCCGACCTCGAGCGCGGGCCGACCGCGTACCGCGTGTTCCTGCTACCGGACGCGCTGCAGCTCGACCTCTCGATGACGCCGGCGGCTCAGTTTCGTCCTGCCGGGCCACGATTCCGGCTTCTGTTCGGCGAGACGGCTGCGGAGCAGTCCGAGGTCGCCACGCCGCCGGTCGCAGGGAGCCTCTTCATTCCCACGCCGCCGGTCGCGGGGGACATCTTCGGGTGGGGCGTCATCTACGCGCTCCACGCGCGCGCGTGCATCGGGCGCGGGCGTGTCTGGCAGGCCGAGCATTACGTCGGCGCCGCGCGCGATCACGCGCTTTCGCTTGCCTGCCTCCGCCAGGGGCTGCCCCCCGTGCAGTCGCGCGGCTACGACGACCTTCCCGCTGAGACCCTTGCTCGATACGAGGATGCCCACGTCGGCGCGGTCGAACCTGGGGCGCTCCGGGCAGCCCTCGCCGCCTCAGTTCTCGCGCTCATGCATGAGGGCGAGGAGGCGCGCCTACCGCACGCTCATGTGGTTGCGGAGCGCCTCGGTGAGCTTCGCTGACGAGCCGCAGCTCCCAGGGTCCGGGCCCACACCCGCGTCGCCGTGACCGGTCGCTCTTGTCCAAGCCGCAAGCGCTGGCGCCTTTCCCCCCGGGCGAGGCGAGCTCTGTTCAGCTTCGGCCGGTCGAGGCATTCCAGGGGCCTTCCTTGGGCCACGCCGGCTGGCCGTTGGAGCGCAGGATTCCACGAATCACCGGCCGGTCCGCAGCTTCCGCGCGCCCAGGCGGGTCGCCACGGGTACGAGACGAGAGGGTCGGCATCGGGGGTCCCAGCTGCCGGGGCGCTGGCCGTCTGCGACGACACGCAGAGCGCAGCCGATGCACCCTACCGGGCGTCCCATCGTCGTGTGTGCGCTGTCGGCGGCCACAGCACAACCATGTTCGCGGCAATTCTCACCTGCTCAAAGTGCAATTCCAAGTCCGATCGCTCTGCCAGGGATACTGTCGGCCTGGCCGTCCCGTCGTATGGGCGGCGTGCAAGACTCACCGTCCTCTCACCTGAGCGCTTTCTGGGTCCTCCGGGTGACTGCTTACTTCGTTGCCGCCCTGGTGATGTCCGCCGGCGCGGCTGTCTCGCTCGCCGCGTCTGCTTGGGGCTATGCAGCCGTCGGGACAGCGCTTTCGGCGATCCTGCTCCTCCTGGTCCACCAGCGCGTGAGCAGGTGGGCGCTGGCCAGTGGGATCCTCACGATCGCGGCGTTCGTCGCTCCGGCCCTGCTGGTACGGCCGACCTGGAGCTCAGATGGCTGTCATCCGAACGTCATCTGCGACTCAAGGCTGGTTGGCCATCCCGGTCCTCAGATCGCCTTGCTCACGGCCTTGCTGGCGGGAGCCCTGGGCGCGGCCGTGGCCGTGGCCGGCTTGATTCGGTCGAGGACCCGCTCGAGTCCCTGAAGCGGAGAACGCGCGCCGTCATCAAGAGGACAGCCCCAAGAAGCAGACCTCCCAATCCGAAGGCGAGCCTGAGTCCAGGCCGATAGTCGGCGGTGCCTCCGCACTGGTTGAACTCGTGGCCGATCCCGCACTGGGGTTGGCCCCGCGCTGGCCAGAACAGGGCGAGAGCGATGCCGATCATGATGATGGCGATCGCAGACATTCTCAGGAAGCGGAGAGGCCGGTCGGTCGAACTCCGGGCGGTCTGGTCGGACGGGCTCATGCGCTGGCCAGGCAGCGCTCGACGAGCGGCAGCTGGGCATCGCTCGAGTCCGTGAAGTCCTCGCCCACGGCCCAGGCGTCTCCGTTCGGAAGGACGGAGATGGAGGAGAGCTCGTTCATCCGGAAGTCGTCCATGTGGTTCGGCCTGGTCCCGACATCCGGCGTGGTGCCGAGCGACCACGTGTGGCCATCCCAGTGGTACGCGACCGGGTTCGTCTTCGATTCGGTTTGACTCAAGCCGACCGCCCACACATCTGCGCTCGAGCTTCCCCCGAGGTCATCCAGTTCGTGCCCGCCGGCCGGCGCTCGGAACGACTGCCAGGCTTGGCCGTCGAAGTGCCAGAAGGCCGGCTCTTCCCCCAGGATTTGCACGTGGCCGCCCCGCATCCGTGCTCGCTGGCCAGTCCCGGCCAGCCAGACGTCGTTCCGGTCCAGAGCGAGCACGGCCCTGATCTCGGTGCCCACCCCGGCTCGCCTCTCAACCGCCGTCTGGCGGATTGACGGGTGAACCCGCTGCCACGTCCGCCCGTCCCAGTGCACCACGAGTATCGGGTCGTCGCTCTCGAAGTCCCGTCCCACCGCCCACACGTCGTCGGCGGAGCTCGCGGACGCTCCCCACAAGTCGTCCAGCCCGGCGCCGGTGTCCGGCAGGGCAGACACCCCCCACCGATGTCCGTCCCAGTGCTCCGCGAGCGGATGCTGGAGGTTGCGCTGCCCGTACCAGCCGAAGGCCCACATGTCGTTGGATGAGACCGGAGTGATGGAGCCCAGTCCGCCCTGGGAAGAGCCGAGATCGGGGAGCGTCACATCCTTCCAGCTCGAGCCGTCCCAGTGCTCCATGATGGGGTACGAGCGACGGTCCGTCGGTCCGGGAAAGGCGATCCCGGCGGCCCACAGATCGTCGGCCCCGACGCCTCCAATGCTCGTGAGCCAGTTGTGCTGCGCGGGCAACGCCGGTGTCGGAAGCGGGTCCCATCGCCCGCCGTCCCATCGCACCACGGTGGTGTGATGCGCGGCCTCGTCTGGACCCACCGCCCACACGTCGTTCCTGGCGACGGCGAACACATCGGAGAGCTGCACGCCCTGCGGAGCCTGCTGCACCACCCACCTGCAAACGGGCGACGCCCCTGCGCTTCGGCAGGCCGACGTGGACCAGAGCAACGTCGCCCAAGCAAGCAGGGCCGCCAATCGCTCGATCCGATGCCTCCAAACCATCCCGTCGTCCGGTTGTACGGACTGCGCTTTGAACTCGGCTCTCGTCGATGCCCGGCGCGAGGCAATGCGCCCTCCTGGATCAGGGGCTCGAAGGCGACCTGCGGCCGAATACCGTCGCATCCTCGGCGCCCAGGGCCTCTTCCTCTTCCTCGTCCACGGCCTTCGGCTGGAAGAACCGCTGGGCGATCAGGGTTGGGACGAACGCGGACAGGAGAACCACGGTCACGAGTTCCGAATATTGCCGCTGACCGATCAGGCCGTGGGACAGACCGAACAGGGCGGCGATGGAGCCGAACGTCAACCCCGTGGACATCAATAGCGTGAGGTACGTCCGTTCCTGCCGCGGGATCCGGAAAGCCTTCGCCGTGGGCCAGACGCCGACTGCCTTCGAGATCAGCTTCACCGCTAGCAGGAGGCCGATGATCCCCGCCCCGGACAGGAGCTGGGGTGCAGAGATGAGTACGCCAGCCCGGAGGAAGAAGAACGGCGTCAGCAACGCGAAGGAGATCGACCGGATTCGGTCGATCAGGATCCGGTCGGTATGGAACAGGCCGGCCACGACGAGACCGCCGACGTACGCCGGTAGCACCGCTTCGCTGCCCGCCGCCGTGGCCAGGGCGCCCAACCCGAGGAGCACCACGAGCAGGAACTTGATCTCGGGCTCGCTCACGCGATGGCCGAAGGTCCGGATCACGAACCGCAGGGTGACCGGCAAGAGAGCGAGCACCGCGGCGCTCACCGCCACGAAGAGGATCAGCAGAGCCCCGAAGTTCGCGAAGAACCCGCCGAGGGCAAGGACGGTCCCCAGGTCCGTCACGAAGCACGCGGCCAGGATCAGCTTGCCGATCTCCTGGCGATTGAGGCCGGTCTCGACCATAACGGCGTAGACCACGGCCACGGACGTCGTGCTGAGGGCGATGCCGGCGATCAGCGCCGCCTTCACATCCCATCCGAGAGCCCAGCGGGCGACCGCGAACGCGCCCAGGAAGGGCAGCACGAACGACACCGCTCCGATCGCGATGCTCGCCTTCCAGTGCTTGCGCAGCGAGACCGGATCGATCTCAGCTCCCGCGAGGAACGTCAGCATCACCGAGCCGAGGCTCGCCAGGAAGTTGGTGAAGTCCGTCTGCTGCACGTAGGTCGATGCGTGCGGGAGGTTCCCAGCGACGGTGCCCACCAGGATCTCGACGAGTGCTACGGAGACGCCGACCCGGATGCTGATCATCGACGCCGCCAGGGCCATCGCGAGCCACACGAAGGCAACCCAGTAGATGTTCACCGCTCCCACCTCCTCCAGGTGCTGGTGGAGGCGGAGCATGCCTCTACCAGCGATCGTTCCTGGTAGAGGCCATCAGCCCAGGGATCGGGGCAATTCGAGGAGCGGGCCTCATCGCGCCGTCCCCGGCACTATAGCGAAGGAGCCGCCCCCGCCTTCGCCCATCGGTCCCATCCTCTCGACCCGATCCGACGAGCCGTACTACGTCGGGTTCAGAATCGGGAGAGAGGGGAGACCTCGCTCCATCGAAACATCATGGCGTGGCGAGTGGGCTCGGCAACCCGATGACGGCGTCCTGGTCGGCGACGCCGGGGGTCCGTGCCAGGGCACGGACGCGAAGCGCGAGTGTCGCGACCCCGACGGACACGAGAACGATCGCCGTGCGCTGAAGGTATCCGCCACCCGTCTTCCCTTCGAGCGCCGCATAGCCGATCGCGACGGTGAGGAACAGCAGACCGAACAGGAACGTCGGCCGAGCCAGGTCGCGCCAGCCGGCCAACCGGCGCATGCGGGGCGCGAGGACGAACGGAGCCGCGATCATGGCGATGGCGGTGGCCACGCCCACGACGATGTGGACCGTGCCGTGCCACGAACTCCATGCGGCCGCCGCGGAGCAGCCCGGGTCAGCCGCCCGGCAGTCGAGGCGGAAGAAGGCGTCAGAGAGATTGTCGAGACCCATGAGGGACCCGGCCAGGAGCCATGCGCCGAGCGCGGTCCCCCGGCCCGGCACGGCGAGGGCGGGGCGCAGCGCGAAGAGCGCGAAGAGGATGGTCAGCGCTCCGCCGATACCGCTTGCGACCAGCATCACCCACGGATGTTGCGCGGTCAGCGCTCCGAGGTCGCTGATGTCGTCCGAGGCGACCGAGTAGCCACCGGTTTGCAGCGTGCCGGCCAGGAACCATCCGAGGTTGAGGACTACCACGCCGCCGATCGCCCCCCACGCCAGCCAGATCGCTCGACGGCCAAGCCCGGTCGAAGCACGACCCATGCGACCCTCCCTTTGCTCGAACTAGGGGCGACGGTATGCGTGACGGCGCCGGCGGTCATGGGGCGTTCGCCTCATCTTTCGAGGCCGCGGAGGCGTGGCTACTCGTGCTCGAGCGGCGGGATGTCGGTCATCAGCCCATGTTGCATCGCGAACAGGCCCGCCCTCGCGCGGTTCGAGGCGCCGATCTTTGCGTAGATGTGCTCGATGTGGTTGCCGGCGGTCTTCCGCGAGATCACCAGCCGGTCGGCGATCTCCCTGTTCGAGAAACCGCACGCCAGCAGCCGGAGCACCTCCACCTCGCGCGTGGTCAGGCCCGCCGGCAAGGCGCGGCGCCGCCTCACCCGATGGCCGGCCGCGCGCAGCACGGTGTCGACCGCATCGCCGTCGAGTCGCCCCGCCACGGCCTCGGCGCGGAGCTCCGACGCGGCCTCGTCGGGCGAGCGGGCCGCCCGGTGGGGCCGCAGCTCGATCATCGCGTGATAGGCGTCGGCGGCGCCGAGGATCCTGCCCGCCGGGGTGATGGCGTCACCCGAGAGCCCGCGTGGGTAGCCCGACCCGTCCAGCCGCTCGTGGTGTTGCACCGCGATCGCCCCAAGCGTCGCGAGCGGGGGAGAGAACGCCAGCATGCGCTCGCTCAGGTACGGGTGCAGGCGGACCCGTTCGGTCTCGGCCTGCGTCAGCTCACCTCGCTTGTCCCACACGGCGTTGGAGACGCCCAGGCGGCCGATGTCGTGGAGCAAGCCGGCGCGACGGAGGGTCGTCGCCTCGGCGTCGCCGAGCCCGTAGATCCGTCCGGCCTCGGCCGCGAGATGGGCCACCGCCCGGGAATGCCCGATGGTGAACGGCGACTTCAGGTCGACGAAATCGCCGATCGCCTCCAGGACCTCGTCGAACCTGTCCTCCGAGATCACCATCTCGAGCTGCGGCTCCGCGGCGAGCACCGTTTCCCAGCTGGACGCGGAGTCGAGGTCGCTCAGCAGGACGGGAGCCTGCGAGCAGAACAGGTCCACCAGGGCGGGGTCGAGATGGGTGCCGCTGCGCTCCCTCGCCACCTCCACGGCTGCGTCGAGGCCGCCGTGTCGATGGAAGACCGCGACGATGTCGGCCAGGCACACCAACCGAGAGGTCAGCCGGATGTCTTCGCCTTTCGCGCCGACCGCGCCCTTCCCGTCCCAGCGCTCGTAGCTCTCCCGCAGGCTCTGCCGCACGTCGTCGCTCAGGCCCAGGTGCCGGGCCAGTCCGTCCGCCGCCAGCCAATGAGCCCCCAGGTCGACGATGGCTTTCCGGCGCGCGGCTCCGATGAATGCCACCCCCAGCCGAGCCCGCTCCAGCAGCGGCCTTCCCGAGCCGAGGTGGCTCAGCAGCCACCGCGGCCCAGCGTCGTCGACGAGGAAACCGTCGGCCTTGATGGTGAGATCGTCGCCGAACCACTTGGCCTGTTCGTACGCGTCCGTGTGGCATCCCACCCAGGCGAGCAGGCCGGCGTAGTAGACGACCGCGCGTTCGGACTCGTCGAGGCCCAGGAGCTCGCTCATCCGGAGCGCGATCAGGGTCTGCCGGATGATGTGCTCCATGGGCTGGCCGAGCCCGAGGTCGGTCCCCAGGGACAGCGTGGCCACCAATTCGGCCAGGCGGACCTGGAAGGGCTGCGAGGTCACCATGGCTGACGCGAGAGTGTAGGACGGTTGACGTTCGGGGCGGCGGCCAATAGCTTCGGCGGACGTGCGCAACAGGTGGGTGACGCCGGGAGCGATCAAGCTGCACGTGGCCTTGTTCGTGGTGGCCGGCACGTGCCTCGCGGCCTTCTGGTGGCAGCTCGATCGGGCGCTCGGCGGCCACACCCGAAGCTGGGGGTACGCGGTGGAGTGGCCGCTGTTCGCCGCGTACGGCGGGTGGATCTGGTGGAAGCTCCTGCGCGACGAGCCCGGCTTCGCCGAGCCCGAGGCTCCGACCTCCGGCTCGGGCGACGGCGCGGTCGGCGACCCGGCCGCGGTCGGAGCCTCCCCCGAGGAGGAAGCGCAGGATCGCGAGATGGCGGCCTACAACGAGTACCTGGCAGGTCTCCGCGAGGCCCACCGGCAGCCGCGCCCGTGAGCCTGGCCGGCGACACGACCGGGCTGCGGGGCGCACTCGTTCGGTACCGGGTCATGGCCTATGCCGTCGGCGTCGGCCTCATCGTGCTGGTCCTGGTGGGGATGCCGCTGCAGCTCGCGGCCGGCCGCCCGGGCGTCGTCCAGGTCGTTGGGCCCATCCACGGCTTCCTCTACATCGCCTACCTGGTGGCGGCCGCCGACCTGGTCCGCCGGTGCCGGTGGCCGGTCTCGCAGCTCACCGCCGTCATCCTGGCCGGGCTCGTGCCGTTCCTGGCGTTCCTCGTCGAGCGCCGCATCACCCGTCGCGTCGAGCAGCAGCTCGCGGCCGGTCGCGCCTGACAGCGGCGAACACCGGGGTCACCGTGCGGTGTCGCGGGTCCGCACGGGGAGGGCTACGCTCTCGCCCATGCGTCCCGGCGGGGTGGGTCAAACCGTCACGCCGGAGGGCCTGCGGGACGTCCTGCGCGCCGGGCCCAGCCCCGAACGCTCCCGGTCGGCCGACCCGTTTCCCATCCTCGCCGCCAAGGTCGCGCTCGTCGGCGTGGCCTACTACGTCGCCGCTCGCCTGGGCCTGAAGCTCGCCCTGATCCAGAGGAACGTGACCCCGCTGTGGCCCCCCACGGGCATCGCCGTCGTCGCGCTGCTCGTGTTGGGGCGGCGGGTGTGGCCCGGGATCCTGGTGGCAGCGTTCCTGGTCAACCTTCCCATTTCCGCGAACGCGCTGGCGGCCGTGACCACCGCGGTGGGCAACACGCTGGCTCCGTTCCTGGCGGCATGGTTGCTGGCCCGGGTCGGGTTCCGGTGGCAGATGGACCGGCAGCGCGACGCGCTGGCCATCGTCTTCCTCGGCGCCCTGAGCATGCTGGTGAGCGCCTCGATCGGCACGGCGACGCTCCTGGTGTCTGGGGACATCCCGGCGAGTCGATTCCTGCCGGCCTGGGCGGTGTGGTGGGCCGGAGACGCCATGGGGGTCCTGGCGGTGGCCCCGTTCCTGCTCAGCCTGGGCCAGTTCCGCACGCCCGGCGGGTGGACGTGGCGCCAGTGGGCCGAGGCCGCCACCCTGCTGGTGCTGGTCGCCGGCGGAGCCGTCGCGGTCACCAACACCCACGTCCACCTGCTGTTCCTCATCGTCCCGCTCCTCGGCTGGATGGCCTGGCGCTTCCAGCTTCGGGGGGCGGCCCCCGTGGCACTGATCGCGGCGGGAGCGGCGGCGTGGGCGGCCGCGCACGGCTCCGGCCCCTTCACCAACGGGACGCTGTTCTCGAAGATGCTGCCCCTCCAGGCGTTCAACGGGACCGCGGCCCTGACCTCCCTGTTCTTCGCCGCCGTGGTGACCGAACGGCTCCGGGCGCGAGAGGCCCTGGAGCGCTCCGCCGCCGAGCTGGAGGGCCGGGTCGAGGCCCGCACCGCCGAGCTCTCGTCGGCGAACGACCAGCTGACCCGGGAGATCGCCGAACGCAGAGAGGTGGAGGACCGGCTCCGCCAGCGAGAGCGGCAGCTGGCCGAAGCGCAACGCGTGGCCCGGATCGGCAGCTGGGAGTGGCTCATCCCGGAGAACAGGGTGTTCTGGTCCGACGAGATGTTCCGCATCCACGGCCACCGTCCCCAGGCCTTTCCGGTGACGTTCGAACGGGCCATCGCCCAGGTGTTGGAGGAAGACGCCCTCCGGATCCGGGCGAACGCCGAGGCCACGCTGCGAGAGGCCAGGAAGGGCGACCGGCTGGGGATCGAGTACCGGATCGTCCGGCCAGACGGAGTCGAGCGAGACCTGCTGGCGAAGTCGAAGGTCTACCTGGGGTCCACCGGCGAACCGGTCCGGATGGTGGGGACGGTCCAGGACGTCACGGAGAGCAAGCGCGCGGAGGCCGAGCACCGCATCGCCGAGACGCTCCAGCGAAGCCTGCTCCCGGAGCGACTCCCGGTCATCCCGGGAGTGGTGCTGGCGGCCCGGTACGCCCCGGCCAGCGCCGAGATGGAGATCGGCGGGGACTGGTACGACGTCGTGCAGCTGCCGAACGGCAGCGTGGGCCTGGCCATCGGCGACGTCGCCGGGCACGGGCTGCGAGCCGCCTCGATCATGGGGCAGCTCCGGATGGCCCTCCGAGCCTACGCCATGGAGGAGGACTCGCCGGCCGGGGCGATCAGCCGCGTGGACCAGCTGGTGCACCGGCTCGCGCTTCCCCACATGGCCACGCTGGCCTATCTGGTGTTCGACCCGGAGTCCGGGGTGGTGCGCTTCGCGAACGCGGGACACCCTCCGCCGCTCCTCATCCCGAGTGGCGGCGGGGAGGCCACGTACCTGGAGGAAGCCCTGGCGCCACCCCTGGGGGCCGAGTACCCGGGACGGTTCCTGGAGGGAAGCTTCCAGCTGGCCCCCGGCTCGACCGTGCTGCTGTTCACCGACGGTCTGGTCGAGAAGCGCGGCGGCTCCATCGTCGACGGGCTGGCTCGCCTGAAGGAGGAGGCTGCCGGGGGAGGGGAGGACCTGGAGGCCCTGTGCGACCACCTCCTGCGGATCATGGTCGGGGGGCACATCGAGGACGACATCGCGCTGGTGGCGATGCGGACGGTTCCCCTGGGCGACGAGGTTCGCCTCAGCATTCCGGCCGACCCGCAGGTGCTGGCGCCGCTGCGGCGGACCTTGCGTCGGTGGCTTCGCCAGCTGGACGCATCGACCGAGGAGACCAACGCCATCCTGGTGGCCTGCGGGGAGGCGTGCACGAACGCGATCCAGCATGCCTACGGGGCCGGGGAGGGCATGGTGGAGGTCGAGCTCCGGCATGACGCCGGCACGGTCGAGGTCGTGGTGCGGGACCACGGACGGTGGAGGCCCTCCGGGGGGCCCGGGGGCGGACGGGGGCTTGCGTTGATGCGAGGGTTCGTGGACGCCGTGGAGGTCGACACCGGCGCCGAGGGAACGGTGGTCAGGCTCCGGAAGCGCCTGGCGGGAGCATCGGGACCGGGATCGGTAGCGGGAGCGATGGCGAGCCCCTGACCGACCTCGCCCGTATCGAGACCGAGCACCGCGACGGCGACTTCGCGGTCCGCGTGGGTGGGGAGATCGACATCTCGAACGCCCAGGAACTGCTGGCCGCGATCGAGACGGCCATGCCCAACACCGCGCGGAACCTGGTGGTGGACCTCACCGACGTGTCCTACGTGGACAGCGCCGGGGTCGCGCTGTTCCTCCGGCTGGCCCAGCGCCTGCGGGGACGCCGCCAGGACATGTCCCTGGTCTCCCCGCCGGGGAGCCCGGTGCGGGCGGTGCTGGAGCTGGCGGCGGTTCCGAAGCTGGTCCCGCTGGTGGAACGGCCGGACGAGTCCTCGCCCTAGCCGGGCTCGGCCTCGTGGCCCGGGGCCGACCGCATCAGCCCCTCGTAGGCGGACAGCACGTTGAGGCGGCCGGTCACCACGCCCTCGATCCGGGAACAGATCGGCAGCTCAACGCCGCCGTGCCTCTCGGCCAGCTCCATGACCAGGGACGCGGTCTTCACGCCCTCGGCCACCATGGTCATCTCGCCCAGGATCTCGTCGAGGGGGCGCCCCTTGCCCAGCTGCTCGCCCACGAAGCGGTTCCGGCTGTGCTTGCTGATGCAGGTCACCATGAGGTCGCCCATGCCGGCCAGGCCGGCGAAGGTCTGCGGCTCGCCTCCCATGGCGAGGCCGAGCCGGGTCAGCTCGGCCAGGCCCCGGGTGATGACCATGGCCCTGGTGTTGTCGCCGACCCCCAAGCCCTCGGCGATGCCGGCAGCGATGGCGACCACGTTCTTCAGGGCCCCACCGACCTCACAGCCGATCACGTCGTGGTGCGTGTAGATGCGGAACAGGCCCCGTCGCAGCACGCCCTGGAGGGCCGCCGCCACCGACAGGTCGTCGGTCGCGACCACGCTCGCCGCCGCGTACCCGGCCATGATCTCCTTGGCGATGTTGGGTCCCGTCAGGGCGGCCGCGGGCCGCCCCGGGAGGACGTCCTTGATGATCTCGGTCATCCGCAGGAGCGATCCGCGCTCGAATCCCTTGGTCAGGCTGACCACGGGGACCCACGGGCGGATGTGTGGCGCGGCCTGCTCCAGCACCTCGCGGAAGCCGTGGGAGGGGATGCCCACCACCAGGACGTCGGCGTCGGCCACCGCCTCCTCCAGGTCGCTGGTGGCCCCGAGCGATTCGGGCAGGTCGAACCCGTCGAGGTACCGCGAGTTCCGGTGCTTGTCGTTGATCTCCCGAGCGAGGTCCTCGCTCCGCGCCCACAGCGTCGTCGGGTTCCGCTTGCTGGCGATGGTCGCGACGGTCGTGCCCCACGATCCCGCTCCCAGCACCGTGACCCTCATGGCCGAACCGTAGCACCCACCGATCGGCGGCGCGGGGTGCGCGCCCACGCCCGCCGGTCGCGTTTGGCCGCGGGGCTCCTAGTGGCCGAAGCCGCTCGCCAGAGCGGTTTCGATGTCGTCGAGGTGCTCGCCGCGGTGAGCCGCCCGCAGGGGGTTGATCGGGCTGGTGGGGTCGTTCGGCCACATTCGGTCGGGGTCGATGGCGGCGACGCGCTGATCGGTCTCCTCTGCCAGGCGCACCGCGAGCTGGGCCGCGTCACGCGGCGCGATGGCGTCGATGAGCGGGCGCGTTGCGTCGTTGATCCAGTCCACGTCCTCGGGCTCCTCGTCGGACGGGGAGAACGCCACGCCTCGCTCCAGCTTGTCGGCCAGGGCCAGGACACGCGCGTCCCAGAACGCGACGTGGGCGAGGACGCCGGCCACCGTCCAGTGCTCGTTCACCGCGCCGCGAAGCTCGTCGTCCCCCAGCCGCGCGACCAGGGCCCGCAGGCGCTCCCGCTCCCGGGTGTTCTGCTCGATGTAAGGGCGATCCTGGGACATCCCTGGCTCCCGTGTGTGTCGCCTAGCCGGCGGCCTCTCGGGCTTCCCGCTTGTTCGGCGCCGGCGTCCCGGGCAGGTGCAGCATGCTCCGGACGTCCACGACCCCCGGGACGCGCTCCACGCCCCGGACCAGCCGGTTGATGTCCTCGGGGGTCTGGAGCTGGCCGCGGAGCTCGGCCACGCCGTCCACCACCGTGACGTTCACCTGGCCCTTGGGGAGGTCGTGCGACGAGAACACCCCGCTCTCGATGCGGTCCTTGAGGCGGGTGTCCTCGACGTACACCTCGTCCGGCATGCGGCGGCCGGACCGGCCGAGGACGGCTCGGAGCTGATCGAGGGCCGTGTCCCGGCGGACCTTGCCGCGGTCCGGGTCCCAGAAGTAGGCGAAGCCGGCACCCGCCGCCGTGCCGGCGATGAAGGTTCGGATCCGTTTCATGGCGTCCCTCCGACGTTCGCGGGCATCCTTTGGGAACTACCCGCCGACGCCACCACCAAACGAGGTGTGGGGCGGACGCCGCCAGCTACTCCGTCCGGCGGAACTGGAGGATCCCCACGCCGAGCAGGGCCAGGCCGACCACGGCGACCAGGGCCAGCTCGAGCAGCGTCGGCACCCGCCAGCTTCCCCAGGTCACCCCCGGGCTGAGCTTGGCCCGCACGAACGGGCTGATGGTGAGGTGTGCGAACACCGCCCGGCGCATGGGGTCCACGACGTACGTGAGCGGGTCGATCCGGGTCAGCACGTGCAGCCACGTGGGGAGGCCGGTGAGCGGATACAGCGAGCCGGACAGGAAGAACATCGGCAGCAGGAACACCTGGGTCAGGGCGAAAAACGTCTGGATGTTCTTGATCCGCGCGGCCACCATCACCCCGAGCGCGGTGAGGGTGAACGACAGCAGCAGCAGCTCGACCACCAGCGTCAGCAGCAGCGCCGGGTCGTAGGGCACGCCGACGAACCCAGCCAGGGCCAGGACGATCAGTCCCTGGAGCGTGGCCACCGTCGCTCCTCCCACGCATTTCCCGAGCACGATCGCGCTCCGGTGGACCGGGGCCACCAGCATCTCCCGCAGGAACCCGAACTCCCGGTCCCACACGATCGAGCCGGCGGAGAACAGGGCGGTGAACATGGTCGACATCGCCACCACGCCCGGGAACATGAACGTGCGCAGGTCCAGCCCGCCGGTCCCCCCTGTCACCAGGGTCGACAGGCCCGCTCCCAGCACGAACAGGAACAGGATGGGCTGGAGGAGCGAGGAGATGATCCGGGCCCGGTCCTGGAAGAACCGGATCAGCTCGCGCTGCCACACGATCTTGACGGCCCGGAGGTCCTGAGAGACGGTCCCCGCCGGCCGGCGGACCTGGGCCACGGGCGGGCGGGTTCCGGTGCCGGTCGCCATCGCCTCGCGGCTCACCTCCTCCTCCTGAACGCCGCGACCATCTGGCGGAGCGGGTTCGCCGCCTCGGCGTCGCGGATGGTCCGGCCCGTGTACGCCATGAACACGTCGTCCAGGGTCGGCCGGGCCACGCTGACCGACCGGATCGGCACGCCCAGCTCGGCGAACAGCCGCGGGACGAACTGCTCTCCGGCCGGGACCGAGAACGTGACCGTCCCGTCGTGGACCGCCGCCTCGACCCCGAACCGGTCGCGGAGCGCGGCGATGGCGGCCTGGTCGTCCTCGGTCTGGATCTGCACGCGGTCCTTCCCCACGCTCGCCTTCAGCGCCTCCGGCGTGTCCAGCGCCACGATCGAGCCGTGGTCGATGATGGCGATGCGGTCGCAGTACTCCGCCTCGTCCATGTAGTGCGTGGTGAAGAAGATGGTGACGTCCTCGCGGGTCCGGAGCTCGCGGATGTAGTCCCAGATCGAGGCCCGGGTCTGTGGGTCGAGGCCGATGGTGGGCTCGTCCAGGAACAGCACGTGGGGGGCGTGGAGGAGCCCCCGGGCGATCTCCAGGCGCCGCATCATCCCGCCGGAGAAGGTCTGGACCCGGCTGTCCTTGCGGTCCCACAGGTCCACCATCTCCAGGACCTGGCGCATCCGGGGCCCGAACTCCGATCGCGGCATCCCGTACAGCTCGGCGTGGAACCGGAGGTTCTGCTCCGCGCTGAGGTAGCCGTCCAGGGTGGTGTCCTGGAACACCAGGCCGATCATCTGCCGGACCTCGTCGCGCTGGGTGACCACGTCGTAGCCGGCCACCGAGGCCTGGCCGGCGGTGGGCCGGGCCAGCGTGCATAGCATGTTGATGGTGGTGGTCTTCCCCGCCCCGTTCGGCCCCAGGAACCCGAACAGCTCGCCCCGCCGGACCGCGAAGTCCACCCCCGCAACGGCCACGATGTCGCCGTACCGCTTGGCCAGCCCCCGCACGGAGATCGCCGGCTCCTGGCCGTCGGAGCCGGGTCGGCGATTTCCGTATCCACGCCCATTCCTGCCATCCCAACTACGGTACCGTGGCTCGTCCGAAATGCAGTCGCCGAGTCGTACACTTCGGGCGTGCCGATCTACGAGTACCGCTGTGCGGAGTGCGGGACGCAGTTCGAACGCCTTCAGAACGTCGCCGGCGCCGTCCAGCCGGCCTGCCCGCGGTGCGGTTCAGGGCAGGTCGCCAAGCTCATCTCGCTGATCGGCGGACTCGGCGCGACGTCGAGCCCCGGCCCGGCTGCGGGCGGCGGGTGCGGGTGCGGCGGGGCGTGCGCCTGCGGGCGCTGACCCCGTCCCCGATCCGGCCACCCATCACCGGCTCCGGAGGCCTCGAACGGTCCCCGGTGCGGGCAAGAATCCGCAGGTAGGCGAGCGTTTCGGTCGTTCCCCCGTGGGTATCAGTTGCCCGGACCTCTGCCGAGGTCCGGCTCGTCTTCCGGCCGTCAGAGCTCGGCGGGCGGCGGTCGAGCCGTCGGAGAGGGCGAAGGAGGGGAACAGATGCCCGCAAAGTCGATTCGCGGCCTCGCGCTGCGCCGGGTACGCCTGGCACGCCGGAGCCGAACCGTGGGCCTGATGGCGGGCCTGGCGTTGGTGATGGCGGCGGCGCTGCCCGGCTCGGGCGTCCACGCGGCCACCACGGGCCCGCAGTTCGCGCCGGCCGTGGTGTTGCCGGGGGGCCAGGGGGGCGAGCCCTCGATCGCCATCGACACCTCGCCCACCAGCGGCCGGAACTACATCTACGTCTCCGCGATCGGTGACGCCAACGGACCGCTGGAATGGCATTCGTACGACGGCGGAGCCACGTTCTCGCAGCCGGTGCCGTTCGACCTCAACGGACCGCTGCGCGGCGGGGACTCGGACATCGTGGTGAACACCGACGGCACCGTGATCGCCACCGACCTGGACGTGACCCACGCGTCGGTCCAGCTCTCGACCGACCATGGCCAGACCTTCAACGACGGGACGACCACGGCGCCGGAGGACGACCGGCCGTGGCTCACCGCGAACGGCTCGAACGTCTACGTGGCCTACCACGACTTCGTGGCCGAGGACCCCGTGGTGTGCTTCTCGACCGACGGCGGGAACACCTTCCCGACCTGCAACCAGGCGTTCGGTGCCGGGGGGTCGCCGTCCAACTGCGCGGAGAACACCATCCCCGCCCGGCCGCTGGTGATCGACCCCGCCAACGGCAACCTGAACTTCCTGTACTCGTGCTCGACTGCGGCCGAGAACGCGGCGCACCCGCCGTACGGACCGCTGCACGACTACTACCTGGCCCAGTCCACCGACGGTGGCGTGACCTGGACCTCCTACCCGGTGTTCATCGCCGACACCAGCAACGGGAAGGCGCCGAACTACGCGAACATCTTCGGAACCCTGGCCGCGGACTCGGCCGGCAACCTGTACACGCTGATCGACGGGACGGCGGACGACCCGAACGTGGCCACCAACCCGTACCACGTGTACCTGCTGGTGTCGAAGGACCACGGCCAGACGTGGAGCCAGCCCATCCAGGTGGACCACGAGCGGAACGGAGCGGGAACCCACGTGCTGGCGCACATGGTCGTGACGAGGCCCGGGAACGTGGACGTGGTGTGGTACGGGACGACGGCGACCGGCGAGCCCAACGGTGTGTGCGGGACCATCGGAAACCAGCATCCCTGTCCCGACGGCTTCCCCGACTACACCGACCCCAGCGCGCCGGCCTGGCACGTGTACATGGCCCAGACCCGGACGGCGCTGTCGGCCACCCCGGCCTTCCGGCAGGGCCTGGTGGACACGGCGATCAACCACTACGGGCGGATCTGCACGAACGGGCTGGTGTGTGGCTCGTCCGACCGCTCGCTGCTGGACTTCATCAGCGTTGGGGTGGACTGCAGCGGCCTGGCCCACGTGGCGTATGGCTCGAACACGAGGTCGCAGGAACGGAAGGGCCAGACGTTCGTGCGCGTGGCGAGCCAGGCGGGCGGGACCACCATCGCCTCGCCGGTGGCCTGCGACATACCGGTCGGGTAGGACCAGTGGGTAGCGGCGCGACCGGCTGACTTCGGAGGTCGTGTTCGGTCGAGCGGGCGGGCGCTACGGCGCCTGCCCGCGGCCGGACAGCACCGCCCGTTCCAGTTCGGTGAGGTTCCACACGGCGACCACGGCGTACAGGTCGCCGCCGACGTGTTTGAGCAGCGCGGGGTCCTCGGGCGGCATCTCCTGCCAGGTCACGTCCCACAGGATGTGGTGGCCGGCCAGCGAGCCCGCCGGGCGCAGGGGAGGGGGGACCATGGGCACCATGCCCGCGAACGTCTGCCACCGCACCCGGCGGGGCGCGGGGAGCGTTCCGGCGGGGAGACGGACCCGCCGCCGGTCGTCCCTGGTCAGCGAGATCCGGTCCATGCGGAAGGTGATGGAGCCGTCGTAGGCCACGCCCTCCGTGTAGCACCACCGGGCGTCGGCGCGGCACGCCGCCAACCGGGGAAGCCCCCGCTCGTCCACCCCACCGGCGGTGATGGCGGCCTGGAGCGAGATGACCTGCTGGCCCCGGGCCAGAGCCCGGTACCCCCGCAGGACCTCCCGGTCTTCCCGGGTTCGGCCCTGCTTCACGGCGAGCCGGTACTGGAGATACGCCCGCCGAGCCTGCGCTCGGTCCATCTTGATCGTGTGGAACTCCACGGATCCACCTCCGCCCGGCGGTGAGTGGGGGCATCCGGCCTACAGCCGGTGCCCCCCGTTCAGCCCCTTCCTACTCCCTGGACGGGGGATGGCGCAATTGGCCTTTCGGACTAGAGGCGCTCACCAATCCGCACGAGGTTCGCGCGGATCGCCACCGGGCCGAGCCCTTCACGCCGGCAGGAGCTCGCCATGCTTGGACCGGCCCCCTGATGGGTAGGTCCGCTCCCGAAGGGAGGTGCGATGGGCTCGAGGTACGTGTTCACGTTCGTGGTGGTCGGGCGGTATCCCGCCAGGATCAAGGGGAACCAGCCCGCCCTGACCATCAACATGCTCGCCGGAACCGAGAACCACGAGACCTACTGCGGCACGCTCACCATGAGCGAGGACGAATGGGACACCTTCTTCTGGGGATTGAAGGAGAGCCTGGGCGACCGCGTCCGCGTGAACGACCAGGCCGCCGACACCGAGGAGGAGAAGGAGCGCCGCCGGGAAGCCATCTGAGGAGCGGGCCTCCCGTTCCCCGGTCGTTCAGCTGCCGTGGTGGCCTAAACGGTCCACCACGGATACCGCTTGGCAAGTCGCCGCCTCCGGATGCGGCGACGCCTTCGACGGAACCATTGAAGGATGGACAACGGGACCTCCCACGGTGGTCCACCATCCATTCGCCCCCGGCGGGGCGGGGGATCGGTCTTCCGGGAGATCCGGGTACGGGCTCCTAGCCGGAGCCGGGGAACCCGCTGGGAGACTGGAGCAGGTCGACGCGGTCCACCTTCCAGCCGGAGGACGTGTGGACCATCTCCACGTCGATCCTGAGGATCTCCAGATGGGCCGAGGTCTTTGCGTTCGACAGGGTCTCGTCGACCACGCCGAACGCCTCCGCCGTGTCGCCGGACAGCGACTCTAGGAACACCGACTGGACGTGCCCCACCGAGACGGCGTTGGCCGCCCGGAGGGCGGCGACGGTTCCCGCGTCGAAGAACTGGGAGACCTGGCTGGCGAAGTCCCCGATGGCGAAGGAGCGGATGTCGGCGACGTCGCGGTCGATGGTGGGTCCACCGAAGTTCGTCAGGGCCTGGAGGAACTGGGTGGCCACCGCCGCCACCTCGGTCCTGGCCCGCTCCCGTTGCTGGGCTCCTCGCCAGGCCAGCACGAACACGATCGTGGACGCGGCCAGGGCGACCACCAGGACCCAGGGCAGCACGGACAGGAACCGCTTGCGCAGCGTTCTCTTGGCCGGCTTGGTAGGCGCGGCGTCGGAGGGCGTCTCGGCGTCGGGGGGCGTCTCGGCGTCCGGAGGCGCGAGTTCCCCGGGGGCGGCGCCACCTGGGGGCGCGAGCTCGTCCTCGGCGATGGGTGGCTCGTCGTCGGCGATCCGGGGCTCCACGGTCCGCGATTCCATGGCCAGGGCTACTTGCCGGGGTGGAGTGTAGACCCGGGCGCCAGGTACACGGGCTGCGGCTGCGTCCCGGGCCCGACGCCCTTCCCGTAGCGGTTGCTACAGCTGTCCGCCGCGTAGACGTCGGGCGGCGGCCGCTTCGGGTTGTAGGCGTCGGCGGGGGGCTCCGTGTGAGGCAGGAGCTGCACCCGGAACCAGTCGATGCCGTCCTTGCCCGTCTGCACGGCCATCCACACGGCGTCGAAGAAGAAGTGGTTGAGGTCGAGCGTTCCGATGAGGTTCTGGAGGTTGTCGGGCTGGGCCAGCACCTCGTTGACGTGCCCGAAGTCGGAGATCAGGCAGGCCAGGTTGGGCTTCTGCCCGGAGACCAGGGCGTTGGCCACCTCGGCGAACCGGGCGCCGTTCTGAGATAGCTTCACCAGCGCGTAGCGGTTGTCGCGCAGCAGGTCCGCCAGCAGTGCGGTCTGGTGGAGGTCGTCGGCGAAGGTCTTGGCGTTGGCGGCGAACACCCCGGTGACCTTGGGACCCTGGCGGATCAGGTCCACGAGCTGCGAACGGATCTGGAGCAGGCGGGCCGGCAGGTGGCCGGTGGTCTCCGACAACGAGGCCAGGTCGTCGGCCCGGCCGCGCACCGTCAGGGCCAGCTGGTGCACCAGGGACCCGATGTCGTGCGAGGGGATGGCGTGCAGGACCCGTGCCAGGATGGCGATGGTGCGCTCGGCGTCGGGCGGCCCCCGGGTGTCGCCAAGCCCCAGATGGGCGCCGTCGGGAAGCGCGGGGCCGGACCCCGGGGTCAGGTTGAGCGTGAGGTCCCCGATGGGGCTTCGCCGGTCGATCTGCGCGGTGGTTCCCTGCGGAACGGTGATCCCGGGTTCCAGGTTCACGGTGACCTGCGCGATGCCCTTGCCGGTCAGCACAACGTTGGAGACGGCGCCGACCGGCACGCCGCGCATGGTGACGTCGTTGCGCGCCGCGATCCCGGAGGCGTTCTCGAAGTCCAGCACCAGCGACCGGCCGCCCCCCTTCTGGATGACCAGGCCCGTCCCCATCCACACCAGCACCGCCGCGAGCGCCAGGAACATGCCCAGGTTGAGGAGGATCCGCTTGGTGATCATGGCGACGGCTGGGGCGTGGTCGTGGACGACGGGGCGGTGGAGGGGTTGCAGGTCCGGGCGGGGTCCGACGGGTCGTCGTTCAGGCCGCAGATCACGAAGTCCTGGAGGACCTGGTTGAAGTCGTAGTAGTTGACCAGCTGGGTGTTGCGGTTGTGGAAGGGCGCCCACCGCAGAAGCCCCTCGATCGCTCCCTGCTGGTCCTTCAGCACGCCCAGGATCACCCGCATCTGCGCGAAGAACCGGCTCATCTGGTCGAAGTGGGCGTGCATGATGCCGCTGGCCCCGATGGACAGCCGGTTCAGCGCCTTGATGGCCGCCCGCAGCCGCCCGCTCTCCTCCCGCAGCACGCGGAGGGCCCGCTCGCTGTTCACCAGCGACTTGGCCTGCGCGCCCATGTGGGGAACCAGCGACAGGTTCAGCTGGTTGACCGAATCCACCACGGACTGGATGGTGCCGGTCTCCTTGGCGTAGGCGCCCACGATCTGGTTGAAGTTGCCGAGGAGCGTGCGCAGGTCGCCGCCGCTGTGGCCGAACCCCTTGTAGCCCTCATCCACCAACGTGGCGATCTGGCTGGCGGCGATGGGGGCGAGCAGTCCCGATCCGGACGACACCAGGTCCTCGAGGTCCGGACGGACGGACGTGTTCTGGATGCGGTCACCGTTTCGGAGCATCGGGGCGCTCGCGGAAAGGCCCGACGCCGGGACCAGGTCGACGATCCGCTCGCCCAGCAGGCTGGTGCTCCGGACCCGCGCCGTGACGTCACGGGGGACGTGTGCCTTCGGGTCGATGGACATGGTCACCAGGGCCTGGTTGTCGTGGGAGAGGGTGATCCCGGTGACCTTGCCCACAGGGACGTCGGCCATCATCACGGGGGCCCCGGTGACCAGGCTTCCCACGTCGCTGAACTCGGCCGACGCGCTGAGCATCCGGCTCGATCCGCCGCACGCCGCCAGGGACAGGGCCAGCACGGCGACCACCACGACGCCGGCCAGACGAGTCACCGTGCCCCGCTTCACCGGGCCCAGGTTCACAATGCCCCCTGCGCGGCGTCCGGGTTGCCCACCGTCTCCTTCAGCAACCTGTCCATCAGGTGGTACACGGTCGTCCCGCTCGACGTGGCCTGCGCCTTCACGGCCTTGTGGACCTTCGGAGAGGAGTTCACGGCTCTGGTCAGGGCCCTCGCCACCGACGCCTGGTAGGAGGAACTCCCGCTCTGGGGCGCCCTGGCCACGGTGGGACCCGAGGAGCCGGAGCCGCCCGACGGCTGGCCCGCGCCGCCCCCGCATCCGGTGGGCTGGAAGCAGAACAGCGCGGGGACGGACTGCGACCAGTAGTCCATGGTCCCGCACTGCTGGTCGCCGTTGGCCAGGCAGAGCTCCGCCAGCCGCTCCTGGAGCCGCAGCAGGATCAGCGCCCCCAGCTCCTGCCCCTGGTTCCCCAGGCGGAGCCAGGCGTGATCGTAGTCGACGGCCCGGGTGGCGGCCTGGAACAGCAGCACCGCCCAGTGGCCGGTCTCGGCCAGCTGGCCGACGTTCTTGGACAGGGTCCGTCCGGTCCGGGTCAGCGACTCGATGTCCTGGTTCAGGGTCTTGCGGTGCGCCACCAGCAGCGAGGCCAGCTGCACCGCCGCGTCGTTCAGGCCCTGGATGGTGCCCTCCAGGGCGGCCCGGTTCGCGTTCAGCGTCCCGGTCACCGCGTTGTAGGACTGGATGAGCGTGCCGATGGCCTTCTGCCGGGTGGCCAGGGCGTCGGTCAGCTTGTCCAGCTGGACGAACAACGCGGCCAGGTCGTTGCGCTTGGCCGAGAGGGTCTGCATGAGCTCCGATCCGAACCGGATCAGGCTGTTCAGGCGGGTTCCGTTCCCCTGGAGGACCTTCGACGCGTTCTCAACGAACGTCGTCACCGTCTGCGGATCGAGCGCTCCCATGTAGTCCTGAAGCGATTGGAGGAGCTCGTCCGGCTCGGATGGGACGGCGGTCCGGGAGAGCGGAATGGTGGATCCCGACGGCAGCGTCGGCCCGTTGGTGTAGGCGGGGAACAGCTGGATGTAGCGCTCGCCCAGCAGCGACATCGGGACGATGGCGGCATCCACGTTCGAGGGGATCTGGACGCTCGGGTCGTCCACCCGGAACGTCACCAGGACGCCGTCGTTCACGACCTTGGTGCTCAGGACCTCGCCCACGTTCACGCCGAGCACCCGGACGTTGGCGGCCGGGAACAGCTGGATGGTTCGGCTGAACTCGGCCTTGTACACCCGCCGGCCGCCGCTGCTCCCGGAGCAGCCCGCGAGCAGGAAGCCGCCGATCACCGTCAGGGCCACCAGCCGGGCGAGCGTCCTCGGGGCCCTCATTGCTGCGGCCCTGCCTTCGACGGCTGGGAGCTGCCGCTGCTGGAGCTCGACCCGGCCAGGGCCGAGACGACCATGTCGCCGACGTTGCCGCCGAGCGACGACGAGGACGAGGACGAGGACGACGACGACGAGGAGGAGTCCGGCGCGCTCAGCCCCGGCAGGCTGGGCGTGGGAAGCGGCGGGACGCTCGGCAGCGGAGGAAGGGTCGTGGGGATCGGAAGGGGCGGAAGCGTCGTCGGGATGGGCAACGGCGGGACGGAGGGGCTCGGCAGCGGAAGCCCGTTGCCGTTCCCGAGCCCCGGGAGGCCCGGCAGCCCGGGCAGCCCCGGGAGGCCCGGCAACCCGGACAGCCCCGGGATCGCCGTGAGCGGCGGCGTGCCCTGGCAGCTCGAGCCCAGGATGGTGTCGATGAGCTGGTCCACTGCGCCGCACGTCCCGAGCAGGGCGTCAACCCCGAGCGGGCCCAGGGACTGCACGAAGATGTTCGCCCACCGGTTGGGCACGTTCTGCGAGTACCCCACGCTGGAGTACCCCTGGACCGACTGGTCCAGGTAGTCGATGGTCGCGGCCAGGTCCACCTGGTGCTGGTCCAGCACCTGGAGGTCCTGGTGCAGCGAGAGCAGGGTGGAGTCCAGCACCTTCCGGTTCCGCTTCACCAGGTCCGCGGTGTCGTGGGAGGCGGCGTCGGTGACCTTCAACAGGGTCGCGATGGCCTTCTGCCGCTGGGCCAGGTTGGTCAGGACCAGGTTCAGGTTGTCGATGAGCGACACGATGGTCCCGCTCTTGTCGCCGAGGGTCGTGGCCAGCGACCGCAGCGAGTCGATGAGGTGGGAGAGCTGGGCCCGGCGCTCGTCCACCGCCTGCGCCACGCTGGCCAGGCCCGTCACCAGCTGGCGGACCTGTGTGGTCTTGCCGGCGGTGATGCTGCTGACCTCGCGCATCAGCTCGTTCAGCGCGTTGGCGTTGGAACGGTTCATCAGGTTCACGGAGATGTCGTTCAGCTCGTTGATGCTGATCGGCGTGGTGGTCCGGGACTGGGGGATGACGGACCCGTCCTTCAGCGCGCCGCCGCCCTGTCCCGCGATGAGGTTGACCGATTCCCGCCCGAGCAGTGTCTCGATGACCACCTCGGCCCGGGTGTCGGACGGAAGCTCGATGCCGTTGTTGACGGCGAGGTCCATGGCCACCCGGCCGCCCTGGATCTCCAGGCCCTTGACGGTCCCCGCCGGGAGCCCGGCCACCGTCACCTTGTCGCCGGGGGTGATGCCGGCCGCGTCGGAGAAGTACGCCTTCACGTGGTAGGTGTGCGCGAACACGCCGCCGGTCAACAGCAGCGCGAACGCGGAGCCGCCGAACAGGGCCGACAGCCCCAGGATGCCGATGATGCGTTGGCTGCGTTCCAGGAACGACTTCGTGAGGAAGCCGCGGATGCTAGCCACCGGAGCCTCCCGTTCCCGGGACCGGTGGGAGGCTCGGCAGCCCGCTGGGGAGTCCGCTGGGCAGCCCGCTCGGCACACCCACCGGGCCGGAGCCCAGGCCCAGCCCGCTCAGGGCCGAGGCGATCAGGCTCCCCAGGTCGCCGAACCCGACCGTGGGGAGGGCCAGGGGCCCGATCTGGCTGCCGATCCCGTGGGTGCCGTTGTTCCCGGGCGTCCCGCACGTGAACGGCGGAATGGGCTTCTGGTTCCGCTCGTTGGGCGTCTCGGCGAGGCTGGCAATCGTGTTCCCGTTGTTGTCCTTCAGCATGAACTCGACCACCCGGACGTTGAACCATTGCCCCCAGCTGGTGGTCTGGAAGTACGGCGCCATGCCGGCCGGCAGCGAGCAGAGCGTGGTGGCCAGCTGGTCCTTGTTCTTCGCCAGGAACGACGTCACCACGTTGAGGTCGGCCAGGTCGGTGTCGATGTTCCCCTTGTTCTCCCGCAGGAGCCGGTCAAGCTGCTGCTGGACGTCGGTGAAGTTGGTGATCAGCGAGTCGATGTCGCCGGTCATGGTGTCCAGGCGGCCGCCGAGGTGGTTGAGGTTGTCCAGGATCCCGCGGAGGGCCTTGCCCTGGTGCGCGTAGGTCGAGATGACGGTGTCGGAGGAGCCGACCAGCGTCTGGATCTGCTTGTCCATCCCCGCCAGGCGGCTGGCCAGCACCGCGCCGTTGTCCAGAAGGGCTCGTACGTTTCCCTCGTTGCCGGCCAGCGCCGTGTTCACGGCGTCCACGAACGCGTTGGCCTTGGCCGGGTCGATGGCTCGCAGGATCGGCCCCAGCTCGTTCAGGAGCTGGTCCAGGTCGCCGGCGTTCTCGGTGTGCGACAGGGGGATGGTGTCCCCGTCCCGAAGCGGAGCGCCCTGGCCGCTCCCCGGATACAGGTACAGGTACCGCTGGCCCAGCACGTTTCGCCACCGGATGGCGGCGACCGTGTCCTGGGTCAGCTTCACGGAGTCGTCCACGTTGAACTGGACCACGGCGTGCCCGCTGTCGATCGAGGCGCTGGACACGCGTCCCACGTCGACGCCGGCCAGCTTCACCGCGTCGCCCTTGAACACCCCGGCGGCGTTGGAGAACTCCGCGCTCAACGTGTAGGTGTGCTGGAAGAGCTGGAGGTTCCCGATCTTCACGGCCAGCCACACCGTGAACACCGCCGACATGGCCATGAACGCCAGGACCTTCAGCAGCGTGGCCTTCTTGAAGCGGATGACGCGGGCCATCACGCGCCCCCGTTGCAGATCGGGACCTGGCCCCGGATGTCCAGGGGCAGGGCCTCGCACAGCTGGGCCTGGCCCTCCGCGTTGCTGTCGCCGCCGATGAAGTTCGTGAACCCGGCCGCGCCGCTGCCGTCGCCCACCTGGATGGGGTCGCCGCCCAGCTTCAGCACGTAGTGGTACAGGCCCGTGATCAGGCTGCGCAGGCCATCCGGCCTCGCCGCGATGGCCCCCAGCACGGTGTCACCGGAGTCGATCAGCCGGTCCCAGTCCGCCCGGTTCAGGATGAACAGGTCGGCCAGGTTGTTCGAGAAGGGGACCAATGCACGAAGGGCCCGGTCCAGGTCCTTCTGCGCCTGCGGCGACGCGTACACGGGGACGCCCTGGTTGATGGCGTCGGCCAGGTTGTTCAGGTCCACCCCGCTGTTGCGCAGGGCCCCGAAGATGACCTTGAAGTCGTGCAGGGCGCGAAGCTGCGAGTCGAGCGTCCCCGCGAAGATCGTGGATAGCTGCGCGTTCACCCGGAGGCTCCGGGCCACGTCCTCTCCGTGCCCGGCCGACGCGTGGGCCAGGGTCCCCACCACCGTGGCCAGGTCGCTCGGCCGGATGGCGTCCAGCACCGACACGCCGTCGGCCAGCACGTCCTCGAGCTCCGGCCCCACGTGGGTGGCCTGGATCCTCGCGCCGTCGGTGAGGAACGGAGGCGAGTAGTGGTCGAACCGGAGGTCGACGTACTTGGCGCCGAGGAGCGTCTTCAGGTCGACGTAGGCCACCGCCGAGGAGGTCACCTTGTACTGCTTGTCCATCTGGAGGGTGAGGTGGACGGTGCGCTGCCCCAGCTTGATGCTCTGGATCTTCCCCACCACCACCCCACGCATCCGCACGTCCGAGCCCGGCGTGAGCAGCTGGCTGGCCTTGGGCAGGTCGAGCGACAGCGAGTAGTAGGGCCGGAAGCCTCCGTACGCCCACTTGATCCCCAGGAACAGGATCGCCGCCACCAGGGCGATCACCAGGGGATCGGTGATGATGGCCGGGATGTGGCGCTTCCGGGGGACCGGGGCCAGGTCTCGGGGCGGCTCGGGCTTGGGGGCCGTGGCCGGCTTCGGCTTCGGCTCCGTCTGGGTCTGCGATCGGCGCGGGCGAAGGCTGATCATCCCGCGATCCTCACGGTGTCGCCGCCGCCCCAGAAGATGATCGACAGGAACAGGTTCACGATCACGACGGCCACGATGGAGCTCCGGATGGCCCGACCGGACGCCACCCCCACGCCGGCCGGCCCGCCCGAGGCGTTGTAGCCGTAGTAGCAGTGGATCAGCGTGACCATGATGGCGAAGATCACGGCCTTGAACAGGCTGTAGAAGATGTCGATGGGCGGCAGGAACAGGTGGAAGTAGTGGGTGTACACGCCGCTCGACAGCGAGAAAAGCCTGGTCACGATGGCTTCCGTGGCCAGGTACGAGGAGAACAGCGCGGCCAGGTACAGCGGGACGATGGTGATGATGGCGGCCCAGATCCGGGTGCCCACCATGTACACCAGCGAGTCCACCGCCATGACCTCCAGCGCGTCGATCTCGTCGGAGATCCGGGCTGCGCCGAGCTCCGCGGTGAACGACGTCCCCACCTGGGCGGCCAGGGCCACCCCCGCCACCAGCGGCGTGATCTCGCGGGTGTTGGCCCACGAGGACACCAGCCCGGTGAAGGCCTGGGCCCCGATCTGGGACAGTCCCTGGAACCCCTCCAGCCCCACTTGGGTGCCGGTGAAGAACGACATGGCGAAGATCACGAAGAACGTCCCGGCGCCGACGATCAGGGCCCCGACCCCGATCGTGATGTCCGAGACGACGCCCAGGATCATGGCCCGGTACTGGAGGGCCAGCGGCATGGCCCGGATGGCCCGCCCGTAGAACCGGAGCTGGTCCATGAGGCCGTCCAGGGGCCGGGTCAGCGCCTTGTAGCTTCGGACGGCCACCCCCGGCTCTCCCGCCCCCACCGCTCGCGTCGCCATCAGTCCACCCGCCTCACGAGAACTTCTGGGGGACGAAGTTGAAGTAGACGGCCGTGAGGATGAAGTTCAGGAAGAACAGGAGCAGGAACGTGATGACCACGGCCTGGTTCACCGCGTCACCCACGCCCTTCGGGCCGCCCTTCGCGTAGAAGCCCTTGTAGCAGGCCACCATCCCTCCCACGAAGCCGAAGATGGCCGCCTTGGTCAGGGCCATGAACAGGTCGGGGAGCTGGGACAGCTCGTTGAACGACTGGAAGTAGCTGGAGGTGGTGCCGTGCTGGACGACGACGGCGAAGAACCACCCGCCGGCGATCCCGGCCACGGACACGATGGCGTCGAGCAGGATCGCCACCAGCATCGCCGCGAGGATCCGCGGCATGATCAGCCGCTGCACCGGGTCGATGCCGAGGACCTCCATGGCGTCGATCTCCTCCCGGATCCGCCGCGAGCCCAGGTCCGCGCACATGGCCGAGCCGCCGGCCCCGGCGATCAGCAGGGCTGTCGCCACCGGCGCCTCCTCCCGCACCACCGCCAGGACCATGGCCGCCCCCATGTGGGCCTGCGCCCCCAGCTGGGTCAGGAACGACCCCACGTGCAGCGAGATGACCATCCCGAACGGGATCGAGATCAGGATCACCGGCACGGTGCAGACCTTGGCCAGGAACCACACCTGGGACAGGAACTCCTCCAGGGGCCACGGCCGGCTGGGGATGGAGCGGACGGCCTCCAGCCCGATGGCGAACATCCTTCCCGCCTCGTCGACCATGCGAAGCGGCTTGCCGAGGGGGCCGCGGGCTAGGCGGGTGGCCACGCGCTAGGCTCCCCGTTTGAGCTCGTACTTCTCGGCGTGCCCGTTTCCGTCGGCGTGCCCGTTCCCCTCGGGGGCGCCGGCCACGCGCTCGAGCTCCTCCGTCTCCTCGTACGACATCCCGGACGTGGACGTCGGCTTGGTCTGGTCGGCCTCCTCGGACATCCCGATGGGTCCCCGGGTGCTGCCGGCCAGGAACTGCCGGACCACGTCGAGGTCCGAGTTGAACATGGCGTCCTTGGTGTCGAACTGCACCAGGTTCCGCAGGTACAGCATCCCGATGTAGTCGGCCACCCGGCGGGCGGTGGCGATGTCGTGCGTCACCACGATGAAGGTGGCCTTGAGCTGCCGGTTCAGGTCCAGGATCAGCTCGTTCAGGAAGGCCGTGCGAACCGGGTCCAGGCCGGAGTCGGGCTCGTCGAACATCACGATCTCCGGATCGAGGACCAGCCCCCGGGCCAGGCCCGCTCGCTTTCGCATGCCGCCCGAGATCTCGCCAGGGAGCTTCTTCTCCGCGCCGCCCAGCCCGACCATCTCCAGCTTCTCGTTCACGATCTGCCGGATCTCCGACTCGCTCTTCCGGGTGTGCTCGCGGAGGGGGAAGGCGATGTTGTCGTAGATGGAGATGGATCCGAACAGGGCGCCGTCCTGGAACAGCACGCCAAACCGGCGGCGGATCTTGTACAGGTCTCGGGAGGACAGGGCCGGCAGGTTCTGGCCGGAGATCCAGATCTCCCCGCGTTCCAGGCGGAGGAGACCCATGAGGCACTTCAGGAAGACGCTCTTGCCCGTCCCGGAGGGGCCGAGCATGAGGGTGATCTTCCCTTTCGGGATGTCGCACGTGATGTCCTCGAGGACCGTCTGCGCCCCGAACGCCTTGGTCAATCCCCGGACCGAGATCTCGGCCTCGGGGGCCTCACCCTCCGCCATTGGCCTTCCTCTCCGACGCGGGCCCAAAATCGGCCTCATTGATTCCCGGTGGGGGGCGTCCCTAATCCCGCCATCCGGAACTTGGTGTTACAGCGGATCAATGCCTGTAACAGGAGGTCGCCCGGCGGCCTCCCGGTAGGCTTGGCCCGTGCTGGTGGAGACGGGCTGGCTGGCGGATCGCCTCGACGACCCCGACGTGGTGTTGGTCGACATGCGGTGGCGAGAGGACGGGTCGGGTCACGCCCGCTACGAGCGGGGGCACATCCCGGGGGCGGTGTTCCTGGACTGGTCCATCGACCTGGTGGACCCCGACCATCCGGTCGCGTTCATGCTGGCGCCGCCCGACCGGTTCGCCCGGGTCATGGAGCGCCGCGGCATCGGCGACGGCAGCCTGGTGGTGGCCTATGCGGACGCCCACGGCTCGGGGCCGTTCCGCCTGTGGTGGGCCTGCCGCGTGTACGGCCACGACAACGTCCGGGTCCTGGACGGGGGACTGCGGAAATGGATCGCGGAGGGAAGACCCCTGTCGACGGAGTCACCCCGGCCCCGTCCGGTCCGGTGGACCCCGCGGTTCGAGCCTGGATGGCAGGCCGGGTCCGCCGACGTGGCGGGGGCAGCCGGGCGGGAGGACGTGATGGTGCTGGACTCGCGGCCGCCCGAGCAGTTCCGGGGCGAGGCGGTGTGGTTCGAGACCGGTCCGGTGGCGGCCGACCCGGACGGTTTCGCCCGGACGCCCAGGGGGAGGATCCGGGCCGGCCGGGTCCCGTGGGCGGCCAGCCTCCCGGCGGCGTCGCTGTACCGGGAGGACGACACGCTGAAGAGCCCTCAGGAGCTCCGGGAGCTGCTCGGTGGGGCGGGCGTCAGGCCCGAGGCGCGCGCCATCACCTACTGCGGCGTGGGGATCTCCGCGTCGGCGCTCGCGTTCGCGCTGAAGTTGGCGGGAGTGAAGCGGGTCTCGCTGTACGACGCCTCGTGGGAGGAGTGGGGGCGAGACCCGGACCGGCCGATCGCCCGCGGCTGAACGCAGCTACTGGCCGCTCAGGCCCCCGGCGAGCCCATCTCCGCTCGCATGAACGCTTCCCAGGCCATCTGCCAGCCCTGTTCGGTGCGGGGGAACCGCTGCACGGGAGGCCCCGGCGCGGCCTTGTCCCACAGCCCAAAGTACTCGGCGCTGTAGCCGAGGATGTAGCGGGGACCCTCGTGCGAGAAGGTCAGGGCCGGTGAGGGGGAAGGCGTCTGGGCCGGCGACAGGATCTGGGGGACGGCCGGGCCCGCGGCAGGGGCGGCGGCCGGAGAGGACTCGGCCACCTGGGTCGCTCCCGGTCCGGGAGTCGAGGCGGCCGGTGCGGCGGGCTGGGGCGGCTCGATGACCGGCCGGGGAGGCTCGATGGAGGGCGGGGGCACGGATGGCTCCAGCGTGGGCCGGGGCGCACCCTCGGCGGGAGTGGCGGCGCTGGGGCCGAGGCCGACGGGCGGCGAGATGGACTCGGGGGCGGACGGTCCCGACGAGGCCGCCTCCGATGCCGCGGGCTCCGACGAAGGGAAGCTCGGCATGGAGACGATCTTGGTCCGGGCCCCCGGGTCGGGTTCGGCCTCCGGCTCGGGCCCGGTCACGGCCTCCGCGGCGTCTTCCGGGAAGGCCTCGCCTGCCGCCGCTTCCGCGGACATCGGTTCCGAGCCGTCTCCATGCTCCAGGAGCGAGGCCGGCGGGTGGGCCACGACCTTGTCGGCGCTCAGGGTCAGGTCGCTCAGGCAATAGCGGCACTTGATGGCCGCGTCCTGGATCTCTTCCGCGCAGTAGGGGCACCGTTTCATGGGGGCATTCAAGCACACGGGCGCGGAGGGCGAAAACCTGCCCCGGCCGTCCCCGTACGACCGCATGTCCGGGCGCCCGCCCCGGCCCCTCGCTCGGGCCGGCGTTCCCGGCGACATCCGCGCGCTCAGGAGGAATGGAACCGCGCGGTACGATACGGGCGGGTCCCGACCGGGACATCGCTCAGGTGGTCGCCGGTCGTTCAGACGTACCCTCGCGGACCAGGGAGCCGGTGCGGACGTGGCGATGCGCACATACCAGCCGGGCGAGATCGAGCCCAAGTGGCAGGCCAGGTGGGAGCAGGAGGGCCTGTACCGGGCGGTCGACGAGGACGACGGCCGCCCCCGGTTCTTCGCGCTCGACATGTTCCCCTACCCCTCCGGCGACCTGCACATGGGACACGTGGAGGCCTTCTCCGGCGGCGACGTCATCGCTCGGTTCGCCTGGATGCGCGGCCACAACGTGCTGCACCCGATCGGGTGGGACGCGTTCGGGCTGCCCGCCGAGAACGCGGCCATCAAGCGCGGCATCGACCCGGCGGAGTGGACGTACCGCAACATCGACCAGCAGCGGGCGTCGTTCAAGCGGCTCGGGATGTCGTTCGACTGGTCCCGCCAGTTCAACACGTGCGACCCGGACTACTACCGGTGGACGCAGTGGATCTTCCTAAAGCTGTTCGAGGCGGGGCTGGCCACGCGGCGGCTGGCGCCCGTGAACTGGTGCCCGAACGACCAGACCGTGCTGGCCAACGAGCAGGTCATCAACGGGCTGTGCGAGCGATGCTCGACGCCCGTGGTCCGCCGCGACCTCACGCAGTGGTTCTTCAAGATCACCGACTACGCGGAGCGGCTGCTGGAGGACGCGGAGCAGCAGCTGGCCGGCTGGCCAGAGCGTGTATTGACGATGCAGCGCAACTGGATCGGCCGCTCCGAGGGTGCGACCGTCGAGTTCCAGATCGCGGAGACCGGCGACCGCGTGGAGGTGTTCACCACTCGCCCGGACACGCTGTGGGGCGTCACCTTCTTCGTGTTCGCGCCGGAGCACCCCCTGGTGCTCCGGCTGGCTGAGGCCGGCGGCACGAGTGACGCGGCGCGTGCGCTGCTGGACCGGCTTCAGGCCAGGCCGCTGACCAACCGGGAGCAGGCCGAGAGCCGGGAGGGCGTGCCGCTCGGCGTGGACGCCGTGAACCCGGTCAACGGGGAGCGGGTCCCGTGCTACGTGGCCCCGTACGTGCTGCTGGAGTACGGGACCGGCGCCGTGATGGGGGTGCCCGCGCACGACCAGCGCGACTTCGAGTTCGCCACGGAGCAGGGTCTGGAGATCCGGATCGTGATCCAGCCCGAGGGCGAGATCCTGAACCCCGAGCGAATGGGCAAGGCCATGGACCACGACGGGGTCATGGTCAACTCGGGCCCGTTCACCGGGGTGCGGTCGCCCGAGAGCATCCAGGCGGTCATCGAGTGGCTGGAGCGGGAGGAAAAGGGCAAGCGCGCGGTCTCGTACCGGCTGCGGGACTGGTTGATCTCGCGGCAGCGGTACTGGGGCGCGCCCATCCCGATCATCCACTGTCCGTACCACGGCGAGGTCGCGGTGCCGGAGGAGGACCTCCCCGTGCTGCTGCCGCCGGACGTCGATTTCTCCCCCCGGGGCGTGTCCCCGCTGGCCCGCCACGAGGGGTTCGTGAACGTTCCCTGCCCCCGATGCGGGAAGCCTGCCCGTCGGGAGACGGACACCATGGACACGTTCGTCGATTCGTCCTGGTACTTCCTGCGGTACTGCAACTTGGTGCCCGACCGGGCGTTCGACACCGAGGCCGTGGCGCGATGGATGCCCGCCCAGCAGTACACGGGCGGGGTCGAGCACGCCATCCTCCACCTCCTGTATTGCCGGTTCGTCACGAAGGCCATGCACGACCTCGGGTTCGTGCCGTTCACGGAGCCGTTCCTGAACCTGCTGAACCAGGGGCAGGTCATCTTCGGTGGGGCTTCCATGAGCAAGAGCCGGGGCAACCTGGTGGAGCCGATGCCGCTCGTCGAGCAGTGGGGCGCGGACACCCTCCGCGTCACCATGCTGTTCGCGAACGCGTTCGAGGACGACGTCGACTGGATGTACGTCTCGCCGGAGGGCGTCCACCACTGGCTGGGGCGGGTGTGGCGTTCGGTCAACGACACGGTGTCGGCGGGTTCGGCGAAGGGCGCGCGGGAGGGGGAGTCTGCGGAGACGCCCGCGGGGGCGCCCGCGGGGGCGCCGGTGGGGCGCGAAGACCCCGAGGAGCTGCGGCGGCTGACGCATCGAATCATCCGGGACGTGACCGAGGACCTGGAGCGTCATCGGTTCAACACGGCGGTGGCGAAGCTGATGACGCTCACGAACGAGATCCGCCGGACGGTCGACTCGGGGCAACGGGCTGCACAGGCCGCGCGGGCGCTGGTCCAGATGCTGGCCCCCTTGGCGCCGTTCATCTCGGAGGAGCTGTGGCTCGAGGTGCTGGGGGAGCCGGCGAGCGTGCACGCCTCGTCGTGGCCGGCGTTCGACCCGGCGCTCGCCACGGAGGAGCGCGTGACCCTTGTGGTTCAGGTGGACGGCAAGGTCCGCGACCGGCTGGAGGTGGCCGCCGACGCGGACGGCGACACCTGCCGCGAGGCGGCGCTGGCATCGCCGCGGGTGCAGCGGGCCGTCGACGGCCGCACGGTGGCCCGGGTCATCGTCCGTGAGCCGAAGCTGGTCAACGTGGTCACCGAATCGGTCTGAGACCCGCCGTTCGGTCGTGCTCTGGCCCCGATGATGCTGACGCCTGAGAACCGCGTCCGGGGCGACGAGCGCGCCGGACGCTTCTCCCGAAAGAAGTTGGGCCGGCTGTGATCCAGTTCACTGCATTTCCCCAACGCCCGGCGTAGGTTGGGTTCCACCTCCCCCGAGGGCCGGAGACGCACGCCGGAGGTCCGCCAGGGGTGGAGGGTCCGATTCGCGACCGTCTCGCCGCGCTGTCGCGCCGTGAGCTGGTCGGGCTGGTCGCGATGGTCGCCGTGGTCCTCGCGGGGGCGGGTCTGTGGTACGCGCGCTCGCTGCCGCGGCCGGTGGCGATCCGCAGCGACGTGCGGCCAGGGCCGCCCGCCGCGGTGGCGTCGCCCAGCCCCTCCGTGCTCCTGGTGCACGTGGCCGGCCGGGTCCGAAGGCCTGGTGTGTACGAGTTCCAGGCCGGCGACCGGGTGGTCGACGCGGTGCAGGCTGCCGGTGGTCCTCGCAAGGGGGCCGATCTCGATGCGCTGAACCTCGCGGCTCCGCTCACCGACGGCGAACAGGTGCTGGTTCCCGCTCAAGGCCCCCCGGCCGCGCCCGGCGGCGGGTCCGCGCCACCGGCGACTCCGGGACTGCTCAACGTGAACACGGCGTCCGAGAGCGACCTGGAGGAGCTTTCGGGCATCGGGCCGGTGCTCGGCCAGCGCATCGTCGACTACCGGACGGAGCATGGTCCCTTCGCGTCCGTGGACGGACTCCTGGACGTGAGCGGCATTGGGCCCGCCACGCTGGACGAGTTCCGGGATCAGGTGACGGTGTGAGAGGGGCCGCCCGCTGATCGGCTGGCTCCTCCCGGTCCTGGCCGGCTCGTTCTGGGCCGGCATCCTCGCCTGGCCCGCCCTGCGAGGCGCCGCGCCGCCGTGGGCGTTGCTGGCGTGGGGCGTCGTGGTGCTGGCGATCGGGGTGCTGGCGGCGCCCAATCGGGCCGACTCGAATCTGAGCGCTGGTGGGGAGCCAACCGGGGACCACTCGGAGCCGCCCGCGCTGGCCGCGCTGCCAGCGGGGCCGGGCCGGCTGGCCAGAGCCCCGCCCGTCCTCCCCGCCATCGCGGCAGCCGCCACCTTCTTCCTGCTCGGCGCGGGGTGGACGGGGCTGCACGAGGATCGGGTGAGGTCGTCGCCCCTGGCGAGGCTGGCCCCGGCCACCGTCACGGTGATCGGCTCGCTTCAGGACGACCCCTCGGCCGGCCGGTTCGGGTGGTCCGCCATCATCGGGGTGTCCGAGGTCCGGGTCACTGGGAACGGTGACGGCCAAGCCGACACGGTCGTCCCCGTTCACGGATCGGTATGGCTGGAGGGCTCGGGATCGCTGCCCCCGGCGCGCCGAGGGGACCGTCTCCGGGCGGAGGGGAAGCTCGAACGCCCGGGCGTGGGATCGTTCGCCTCATTCCTGGCGAGCCGGAGCATCGCGGCCGTCATGCAGGCCGACCGGACCGTCCGCTTGGGCCCGTCAAGCAATCCGTTGGTCCGCGCGGCGCAGGTCGTCCGCGGGACGCTGCTGCGCGAGGTCCGGTCGCTGTTCGGACGGCGCGAAGCCGGGCTGCTCATGGGCCTGGCCCTGGGCGACACGTCCATGCTCGACCCCGGGGACGAGGAGCATTTTCGGGCGACCGGCCTCGGGCACCTGCTCGCGGTGTCCGGGGAGAACGTGGCGATGGTGCTCGCCCCGGTCCTGGGCCTCGCCCTGCTGCTGCGGCTGAGCCGCTGGGGACGGTTCCTGCTGGGCATCTCGACGGTGCTCTTCTTCGTGGTGCTGACGGGCGGAGAGCCGTCGGTGATGCGCGCCGGGGTGATGGCGTGGCTGGCGCTGCTCGGCGTGCTGCTGGGGAGGCCCAGAAGCACCGCCACCATCCTGGGCGGGGCCGTGCTCGTCCTGCTGGTGTCGGACCCCACCCTGGTGAGCTCGCTCGGCTTCCAGCTCTCCGTGGCGGCCACGGCGGGAATGGTCGCCCTGGCGTCGCCCATCGCCGCCAGGATGCGCCTCCTCCCGCGCCCCCTGGCGATCGCGGCGGCGACCACCCTGGCCGCCCAGGCCGGCGTGTCTCCGCTCCTGCTGTACCAGTTCCACCAGGTGCCGGGGGTGACGCTGCCGGCCAACCTCCTGGCCTTCCCGGCGGTGGCGCCGGCCCTGCTGCTCGGCCTGGCCGCGGCCGCCGCGGCTCTGGTGGTGCACCCGCTCGGACAACTCCTCGCCGCGCTCGCCTCGATCCCGATCAGGTATCTGGAGGGTCTGGCCGACCGGCTGGCCAGCGCGCCGATCCCGTCCATGACCTCCGGGGGTGGGGTGGCGGTCCTCGTGGTGGGGCTCCTGGTGGTCCTGGTCCTGGCCTGGTTCCTGCGCTCGGGCCGGCGGCTCCCGCGGCCCGCGCTGGTCGCAGGGGCCATGGTCCTGCCGCTGTTCGTGTGGTCCACGGCCCTGCGCGCCGGGCCACCCGGCGGTCTTGTGGTGCACTTCTTCGACGTGGGGGAGGGCGACGCCGCGCTGGTCACCTCGCCGGGAGGAGCCTCCGTGCTCATCGACGGCGGCCCCGACCCCCAGCAGGTGGCCACCAAGCTGGCCGCGCTGGGCGTCCGGCGCCTGGACGCCGTGGTGGCCACCCATCCGCATCTCGACCACTACATGGGGCTGCCGGCGGTGCTGGCTCGTTTCCCGGTCGGGCTGGTCCTGGACACCGGGTGCCATCCCCCGGAGTCCCGCACAGCCTGGTACGAACAGTTCCTCCGAGCGGTGCAGCAGGAGGGCATCCGCGAGGAGCACCCGCGCGCGGGCGACGTGATCCGGGTGGGCGATCTTCGGCTGGACATCCTGAACCCGGATCGCTGCTGGCACGGCAGCAACTCGGATCCGAACAACGACTCGATCGTGATCCTGCTCTCGTATCTCGAGGACACGGTCCTCTTCTCCAACGAGCCGGAGGCGGCGGCGCAGCAGGCCATGCTCGATGCGCACGAGCCGCTCACGGCCGAGGTCCTCAACGTGCCGCACCATGGAGCGGGAACGTCGATCCTGCCCTTCTTCCAGGCCGTCCACGAACAGCTGGCGGTCGTGAGCGTGGGCCCGAACACCTACGGGCATCCCGTTCCGCAGACGCTCGACGAGCTCCGCCAGTCCGGCGCGAGGGTGATGCGAACCGACCACTCCGGCGACGTGGAGGTCTCGTTCACGGAGGCCGGCATCCTGGTCCATGCGGGGAGGGGCCGGGCGCTTCTCCTACAATCCGCGGCGTGACTCGAAGAGGACGGCCGTGAGCGACGCTCCCGGCCCGGTGCTGCTGTGGGGGGAGGACGTGTTCCTCCTCCGGGAGGCCGCCCTGGAGCGCCTGGCCGGCGTCCAGCCGGTCGAGATCGACGCGAGGGACTGGCAAGGCGGCGAGACGGCCGACCTGGCCACGCCCTCGCTGTTCGGCGAGCGCCGAGCGCTGCTCGTCACCGGGTGTCGCGCGCTTCCCGAGCACGCCCTCTCGGAGCTGGCCGCCTATCTGGGCGCGCCGGCTCCGGATGCCCAGCTGGTGCTCGTTGCCGACGTCGCCGAGCGAGGGAAGGCGCCCGCCGCATTGACCAAGCTGATGAAAGGGCGGGGCGAGGTGGTCGAGGTCAACATGGGCCGGAGGGACCTGCCGGGGTGGGTGGTCGAACGGGGCCGAAAGCACGGGCTCACGGTGGCACCGGAGGGCGCTCGCTCGCTGGTCGACGCGCTGGGGGAGTCGCCCGCCGCCCTCGACTCGGCCCTGGAGCAGTTGCGGGGCGCGTTCCCCGCCGAGCGGATCACGCGCCAGCAGGTCCAGTCACAGTTCCAGGGGCTCGGGGACCAACGCGTGTGGGACCTGTGCGACCGGATGTTCGCCCGGGACGTGCCGGGATCGATCCGGTCCCTGCGGTCACTGCTGGACGGCCGGGAGGACGCGCTCGTGGTCCTGGGCGGGATCGCCTCGCGCCTGAGGGACCTCCTTCGCGTGAAGTCGCTTCCGGAGCGCATGCCGCCGGCCGACATGGCCAAGGCGGCCGGGCTCCGATTCGACTGGCAGGTCCGCCGGTACCGGGACCAGGCCCGGCGGTTCAGCTTCGACGAGCTGCTGCGCTTCCACGGCCGGGTGGTGGACGCGGATCGTGACCTGAAAAGCGGCGGCCAGGGCGACGTGGTGCTGGCGGCGCTGGTCTCGTCGGTGGCCGGGGACTGAGAAGGTGGCGGGGGACTGAGGAAGCCGACCCGGGATCGGGTCGGGCGGGGCGGCGCTAGCTCTCGGCCGGCTCGGAGCGGGCCACGAGGCGGGCCAGGCGGGACTTCCGGCGGGCGGCGGTGCGCTTGTGGATCGCGCCCTTGGAGGCCGCCTTGTCGAGGGCCTGGCTGGCCGCCCGCGCGCCATCACGGGCGGCATCGAACTCGCCGCCGTCCGCGGCTGAGCGGACCTTCTTGGCGGCGGTCTTCAGCGCAGTGCGAACCGACTTGTTGCGCATGCGCCGGCGCTCGTTCTGGCGGTTCCGCTTGATCTGGGACTTGATGTTCGCCACGGCGGGCCAGTGTACCAGCGGCGTTCCGACGCGCTCGCGCCCGTACCATAGGGGCCGACCCCGACCGTCGTCGCCCCAGGCGGCGCCCCAGTCCCGGAGACCGAGTGACCGAGACCGACCACATCCGGAACTTCTGCATCGTGGCCCACATCGACCACGGCAAGTCGACGCTGGCCGACCGGCTGCTCGAGCTCACGCACGCGGTGTCGGCCCGCGAGATGCGGGAGCAGTTCCTGGACCGGATGGACCTCGAGCGCGAGCGTGGCATCACCATCAAGGCCGCCGCGGTGCGTCTGTTGTACGAGCACGACGGCACCAGCCACGTGATGAACCTCATCGACACGCCCGGCCACGTCGATTTCACCTACGAGGTCTCCCGGTCCCTGGCCGCGTGCGAGGGGGCGGTGCTGCTGGTGGACGCGGCCCAGGGCGTCGAGGCCCAGACGCTGGCGAACTTCCATC
Organism: Actinomycetota bacterium; assembly: GCA_030774015.1. Lineage (NCBI taxonomy): Bacteria > Bacillati > Actinomycetota > Actinomycetota bacterium. The sequence continues at coordinate 41,988 of JALYLZ010000031.1, forward strand.
TGGCCCAGGAGGCCGGGCTCGTGGTGATCCCCGCCCTGAACAAAGTCGACCTCCCCCAGGCCGATCCCGAGGGGACGGCAGCGGTGGTGGCCGAGCTGGTTGGGGTGGCGCCGGAGGACGTGGTCCGGGTCTCCGCCAAGACCGGCCAGGGAGTGGAGGAGCTGATGCGGGTGGTGATCGAGCGGGTTCCTCCCCCGGCGGGCGAGGCGGGCGATCCGCTGCGGGCTCTCATCTTCGACTCCATCTACGACCCTTATCGCGGCGTGCTCGCGTACGTGCGGGTCAAGGACGGAACACTGCCAACCCGGGCCCGGGTCCGGCTGATGGCCACGCGGGCGGAGACGGAAACCGAGGAATGCGGTGTGTTCGCCCCCGGGCCCACCCCCGTGAAGGAGCTCGGGCCGGGCGACGTCGGCTACGTCGTGCTCGGTCTGAAGGACGTCCACCAGGCCAAGGTGGGCGACACCATCACGCTGGCCGCGCGGCCCGCGCCGGAGGCCCTCCCCGGCTACCGCGAGCCCAAGCCCATGGTGTGGAGCGGCCTGTACCCGGCCGAGGGAGGCGACTATCCGGCGCTCCGTGATGCGCTTGAGCGCCTCCAGCTCTCCGACGCCGCGCTCGTGTTCGAGCCGGAGTCGTCGCAAGCGCTCGGGTTCGGGTTCCGGTGCGGCTTCCTCGGTCTGCTGCACATGGACATCGTGAAGGAGCGCCTGGAGCGGGAGTTCGGCCTCGAGCTCATCGCCACGGCCCCCAACGTGGAGTTCCGGCTGGTCAAGGGGGACGAGGTGTGGACGGTGCACAACCCGTCCGAGATGCCCGCGCCCGGCACCTACGACCGCGTGGAGGAGCCGTACGTGTTCGCCACGGTGGTGACGCCCGCGGAGTACCTGGGGCCCGTGCTGGATCTCTGCCAGGCCCGGCGGGGCAACCTGCTCGACATGCGCTACCTGTCGCCCGAGCGGGTCGAGGTGCACTACCTGCTCCCGCTCGCCGAGATCATCTTCGACTTCTTCGACCAGCTGAAATCGCGGACACGCGGCTACGCATCGCTCGACTACGAGCACTGGGGCTACGAGCCCTCGGACCTCGTCCGTGTGGACATCCTGCTGCACGGCGAGCCGGTGGACGCGTTCTCCTCGGTGGTCCACCGGGAGAAGTCGTACTCATACGGCAAGGCCATGGTGGACCGGCTCCGCGAGCTGATCCCGCGGCAGCTGTTCGACGTGGCCATCCAGGCCGCCATCGGGAGCCGGATCATCGCCCGGGAGACGGTGAAGGCGAAGCGGAAGGACGTCCTGGCGAAGTGCTACGGGGGCGACATCACGCGCAAGCGGAAGCTGCTCGAGAAGCAAAAGGCCGGTAAGGCTCGCATGCGGCGGGTCGGGCGAGTGGACGTGCCGCAGGAGGCGTTCATCGCCGCGCTCCGGGTCGACCAGCGAGGGAGCAGCCGCTCATGACCGGCGGCCCTTCGACATGCGCCGGGATCTACGTCCACGTTCCGTTCTGCCTGACCCGGTGCGGGTACTGCGACTTCAACGCGTACGCGGGGCTCGGGCACCTGGCGACCCGGTATGCGGAAGCGTTGAAGCGGGAAGCGGAGCTGGCGGCGCCCGCGTGGTCGACGCACCGCATCGGCTCGGTCTTCTTCGGCGGCGGTACGCCGACCACCCTTGGGCCTGAGGCCCTGGCGGCGCTGCTGGCGCATCTGCGACGCGTGTTCGACGTGGCGCCGGACGCGGAGATCACCACCGAGGCGAACCCGGACACGGTCGACGAACGCGTGTTGGAGGGGTTGCTCGGGGCCGGGTTCACGCGGCTGTCGATGGGGGTGCAGTCGTTCGATCCCGCGGTGCTCGCGGCGCTGGAGCGGGTGCACGGCCCCCAGTCCGCCCGGCGGGCGTACGCGGCGGCCCGCGCGGCCGGGTTCGCCAACGTCAACCTCGATCTGATCTACGGGGCCCACGGCGAGACGCTCGGCTCGTGGCGGCGAACGTTGGACGAGGCGGTCGCCATGCGCCCCGAGCATCTGTCCTGCTACGCCCTGACCATCGAGCCCGCCACGCCGCTCGGATGGAAGGTGAAGGCCGGCACGGTCCCGCCCCCCGACGCCGATCTCCAGGCCGAGATGTACGACGCGGCCTGCGAGGCGCTCAACACCACCGGCTACCGGCACTACGAGGTGTCCAACTGGGCCCGGCCCGGGTTCGAGTGCCGTCACAACCTGGGGTACTGGCAGGGCCGTCCCTACCTGGGGCTGGGGGCGGGGGCACATTCCTATCGGGAGGGACGCCGGTGGTGGAACCTCCGCCCGCCGGCGGGCTACATCGGGGCCGTAGAGCGGGGCGAGCATCCGGTGGGCGGCGACGAGGTCCTCACCCCCGAGGAGGTGCGCCTCGAGGCGACCTTCCTGAGGCTCCGCACCACCGAAGGGCTCCCCGCCGGCGAGGTCGCCCCGGCAGCCGCGGCCCCGTTCCTGGAAGAGGGGCTCCTCACCCGCCGGAACGGCCATCTGGTCCTGACCGACCGGGGCATGTTCCTGGCCAACGACGTCGCGCTGGCCCTGGCCGACACGCCGGCACAGCAGCCGGAACGCGGAGCGCTGGCCGAATCCTTCTAGCACTCTCGCCCAGCGAGTGCTAAACGTGCTACAAATGAGGTGGACATGGCGAGGGCGCAGCCGAGCGAGCTGGGAGCCCGGAAGGCCGCGGTGCTGCGGGCCGTCGTCGAGGAGTACATCCGCACCGGGGAGCCGGTCGGCAGCGAGACGGTCGTCGAGCGCTACAGCCTGAACGTCTCACCGGCCACCATCCGCAACGAGATGTCCGCGCTCGAGGAGCTCGGGTATCTCCACCACCCGCACACCTCGGCCGGGCGGACCCCCACCGATCTCGGCTACCGCCACTACGTCGACTCCCTGCGGTCGCGGGTTCGCCTTCGGGAAACCCAGCGCCGGGCCATCGCCCAGTTCTTCGAACGGACGGCGCACGACATGGAGGAGGTCCTGATCGGCGCGACCAGGCTGCTGTCCCAGCTCACGCAGTACGCCGGGCTGGCCGTGCCGCCGTCGTCGTTCGAGGACCGCATCGCCCGGGCCGAGCTCATCCAGCTCGGTTCGGTGATGCTGATCCTGGTGGTGGGCCATCACGGCCGCGTGTACAAGGCGGTGCTGGACCGCGGCGACCTGGCCGAGGACACGATCTCCGCGGCGGGGGACCGGCTGTCGGGTCTCCACGACCTCACCCTGGCCCAGGCCGCGGAGCGCCTCCGGAGCCTGGCCTCCCGGGAGGCCTCGGCGCACCACCGTGGGCTGATCGCGGCGGTGGCCGGGGCGTTCGAGGAGCTGGCCCATCGTTCGGAATCCGAGGAGATCGTGGTCGGCGGCATGGGGAACCTGGCCGCCGAGGTGGCCATGTGGCGGCGCGACACGCTTCAGCGGCTGTTCGAGGCCGTGGAGCAGGAGTCCCGCGTGCTGCGGCTCCTCCTGGAGGTCTCGCCGGCCGAGGAGGTGGCCGTCACCATCGGCGCCGAGCACCCGGCCACGCAGATGCTGGAGGCGGCCGTGGTCGCCGCTCCCTACGGCGTGGAGGGCGCGTCGCTCGGCACGATCGGCGTGATGGGGCCGACCCGGATGGACTACCTGAGCACGATGTCGGCGGTCCGCGCGGTGGCCCGCCGCCTGTCGGAGCTGGCCACCGCCCTGGAGCGCCCCATCTCCTGATCCGTCGCCCGGCCTGACACCCGGCCTGACGGGGAAGCCGAACCGCGGCCACTACACTTTTGGACATGGCGGACGTTCAGGACCTGTACGGCGTCCTCGGGGTGTCCCGGGAGGCGTCGGAGGAAGAGATCAAGCGGGCGTACCGTAAGCTCGCCCGCGAGCTCCATCCTGACGTGAACCGGAACCCCGACGCCGCCGAGCGCTTCAAGCAGGTGGCGGCGGCCTACGAGGTGCTGTCCGACCCCACCAAGCGGCGCCAGTACGATACGTACGGCAGCGGCGGGACGCCCGACCTGTTCCCGTTCGGGGACATCTTCGACGTGTTCTTCGGCGGCGGCTTCGGCGGCCGGCAACGAGCTCGTCCCCGCCGGACCCGGGCTCGCCGGGGCGGCGACGTCTTCGCGGAGGTCTCGCTCACCCTGGAGGAGGCCGCGTTCGGGGTGCAGCGCGAGCTCTCCATCGCGTCCCTGGAAACGTGCTCGCGATGCCAGGGCACCGGGTGCGAGCCGGGGACGCACCCCACCCGGTGCTCGCGGTGCGGCGGTGCCGGCGAGGTCCAGGACGTCCAGCGGAGCATCTTCGGCACGATCATGACCGCCCGCACCTGCGCCACGTGCGAGGGGACGGGACAGGAGATCCTCGAACGCTGCACGGACTGCGACGGCGACGGATTGGTCTCGCGGCGGCAGGTGGTCGTGGCGGACGTCCCCGCGGGCGTTTCCGACGGCATGGAGCTCCGGGTGTCGGGGGCGGGCGACAGCGGGCGCCTGGGCGGAGGCACGGGCGACCTGTACGTCGCGGTGCACGTGGCCCCGCACGGGATGTTCGAGCGCCGGGGCCACGACCTCCACGCCATCCTCGAGGTGGCCATGACCCAGGCCGCGCTCGGCGCGGAGTTCGAGGTCCCCACCCTCGACGGAACGGAGCGGGTCCGCGTGCATCCGGGCACCCAGGCCGGAACCGAGATCCGGCTGAAGGGCCACGGCGTCCCGCACCTCGGCCGGCGGGGACGGGGGGACCTGTTCCTCTCGGTGCAGGTGGAGACCCCCGAGCACCTGAAGCGCTCCGAGCGCGAGATGCTGGAGCGCCTGGCCGAGCTGCGCGGTGAGGATCTCGGCCGGGGACCGGCGACGGCCCGGTTGCGCCGTCCACAGGCCCAGGCCTAGGGAAGCCGGCGCGCGGGTACGATCCGCTCCGTGCTTGTATTGGAGAGGCCCTGACGGTGCCCGGCCACTGCCCCTTCTGTCTGATCGTCGAAGGCGAGGCCTCCGCGGACGTCGTGCACTCCTCCGACCACGTCCTGGCGTTCCGGGACACCAACCCGCAGGCTCCGGTGCACATCCTGCTGATCCCGAAGGAGCACGTGACGTCGGTCCGTGAGCTGGGCGACCGCCAGGCCCCCATGCTGCTCGAGCTGATGCGGGCCGCCACCCACCTGGCCAGGGCCGAGGGAATCGACCAGCAGGGCTGGCGTCTGGTCACGAACGTCGGCGCGTACGCCGGCCAGTCGGTTCCCCATCTGCACTTCCACCTGCTGGGAGGACGGCGTCTGGGGTGGCCCCCCGGATGAACCGGAGACCCGCCCTTGCAGGGGAGCGGCCACATCCTGCGGCTATAATCCAGCGGATGTTCGGGGTCGCGATGGCGCGACCCTTTGTTGCAACAGGAGGGGACGGAGCGAAGGCTCCGACGAACGAAACTTGGCGAAAGCCTCCACGCAAGTAAAGATCCTGGTCCCGGGCAGCCAGCCGATGGTCGCCCTCCTCGGCCAACGCGACGAGCTCCTCAAGCTGGTGGAGTCCGCGTTCGACTCGCAGATCCTCGTTCGTGGCAACGAGATCACGGTGACCGGTCCGGAGGGCGAAGCCGAGGTGGTCGGTCAGCTGTTCGAGGAGCTCCTCATGCTGCTCGAGCGGGGCCACGTGCTCACCGAGTCGTCGGTGGGACAGACCATCCAGCTGATGAAGGGCGAGGACGGCGAACGCCCCTCCGAGCGCCCGTCTGAGGTGCTGGGCGACCGCGTGCTGACCAGCCGGGGGCGTTCCATCGGACCGAAGACCCTCGGGCAGAAGCGGTACGTCGATGGGCTGCGTCGGTCCACCGTGACCTTCGCCATCGGCCCGGCCGGCACGGGGAAGACCTACCTGGCGGTGGCCACCGCCGTGAAGGCGCTCCAGGACCAGGACGTCCGCCGCATCATCCTGACCCGGCCGGCCGTAGAGGCCGGCGAGCGGCTGGGATTCCTGCCCGGAACCCTCTACGAGAAGATCGACCCGTACATGAAGCCGCTGTACGACGCGCTGTACGAGATGCTCGACGCCGACGCCCTCCAGCGCCTCATGGAGCGCGGAACCATCGAGGTGGCGCCGCTGGCGTACATGCGCGGCAGAACTTTGAACGACTCGTTCATCATCCTCGACGAGGCGCAGAACACCTCGCCGGAGCAGATGAAGATGTTCCTGACTCGGCTCGGGTTCGGGTCGAAAGCCGTCGTGAACGGCGACGTCACCCAGACGGACCTCCCGGCGGGGCAGCGCTCCGGCCTCGCGGTGGTCGAGGAGATCCTCCAGGGCATCGAGGGCATCGAGTTCATCCACCTGGGGGCTCGCGACGTCGTCCGGCACAAGATCGTCCAGGACATCGTGGAGGCCTACCGCCTGTTCTCCGAGGGCCGCGCCCGCGCGGGCGAGTGATTTCCGTGACCGGCTCAGACCCCGCCAAACCCGACGTCGCCTTCTCCAACCGGCAGGACGTGCCGGTGGACGAGGAGGCGCTCGGCGCGCTGGCCGTTCGAACGCTCACCGCGGAGGGCGTCGGCGACGCCGAGCTGTCGGTGTCGTTCGTGGGGCTCGATGAGATGACCGACCTCCACGTGCGATACATGGAAGAGGACGGGCCGACCGACGTGCTCTCGTTCCCACTGGACGACGAGCTGGACGGCCGGCGGATCCTCGGCGACGTGGTGATCTGCCCGGAGTACGCGGCGCGGAACAATCCGGATCTGGAGGCCGAGCTTCGCCTGTTGCTGGTCCACGGGATCCTGCACCTGCTGGGGTACGACCACGAGGAGGACGCCGAGCGGGCGGAGATGTGGGCCCGCCAGGAGCGCTACTCCGGGGTGAAGGCGTGACCTCCGCGGACTGGCTGGAGCTGGGCGCGGTGTTCGTGCTGATCGGAGTGGTCGCCCTGATGGCCGCCTCGGAGACGGCCATCACGAGGACCAACCGCGTCCGGGCCTACCGCCTGGTCGAGGAGAAGCGCCGGGGTGCGCCGTCGCTCCAACGGATCGTGGAGAACCCGCCGCCGTTCCTGAACGTCGTCCTCCTGCTGACCATGCTGGCGACGGTTGGCGGGACGACGCTCGCGACCCAGCTCGCGGTGCGTCGCATCCACCGCCTCGGCGAGATCATCGCCACCGTGGCCATGACGCTGCTGCTGTTCGTGTTCGCCGAGGTCACGCCGAAGACGTTCGCCATCCAGCAGACCGACCGGGTGGCCCTGCGGGTGGCTCCGCTGGTCGTGTGGCTGACGCGGCTGTTCGGGCCCGTCGCGAAGACCCTGCTGCGCGTGGCGAACGTGGTCATGCCGGGCCGGGGACTCGCGCAGGGCCCCTACGTGACCGAGCAGGAGATCCGCACCATGGCCGAGGTGGCGTCGGAGGAATCCGAGATCGAGGAGGAGGAAGCCGACCTCATCCATTCCATCTTCGAGTTCGGGGACACCATCGTCCGTGAGGTGATGGTGCCGCGTCCGGACATCGTGGCCATCGAGGTGGACAAGACGCTGCGCGACGTCCAGGACCTGGTCCTGAAGCACGGGTACTCGCGGATCCCGGTGTTCCGTGACGCCCTCGATGACATCGTGGGCATCGCCTACGCGAAGGACGTCCTGAAGGCCATGCACCAGTCCAAGCAGGACATGCCGCTCACCCAGATCGTCCGCCCGGCTCATTTCGTCCCGGAGTCGAAGAAAGTCGCCGAGCTGCTGCGGGAGATGCAGCAGCAGAAGTTCCACATCGCGATGGTCGCCGACGAGCACGGCTCCGTGTCGGGGCTGGTGACCCTGGAGGACCTGCTGGAGGAGCTGGTCGGCGAGATCACCGACGAGTACGACCGCGAGGAGCCGCAGATGGAGCCGGTCGGCGACGACATCTACCGGGTCAACGGCCGCCTCCCGATCGACGAGCTGAACGAGCTGCTCGAGGTGGACCTTCCCCACGAGGAATGGGACACCGTGGCCGGGCTCATGCTGGGGCTCCTGGGCGCGATCCCCACCGAGGGCCAGGAGGTCCGGTTCGACAACCTCAGCTTCAAGGCCGAGAAGGTGCAGGGACGGCGCATCGCCAAGGTCCTGATCAGCCGGATTCCCCCGGAGCCCGAGACCGTCGACACGGAGGCCGGCGCTGGCGAACGGTAGCCCGTCGATCGAGGACCTCGTGGCGGCGGCCCGCGCCGCGCGGGCCAACGCCTACGCGCCGTACAGCCACTTCCGGGTGGGAGCCGCGGTCCTGGCCGGCGGCAGGGTGTTCACCGGCGTGAACGTGGAGAACGCCGCGTACCCGATCGGCGTGTGCGCAGAACGCATCGCCGTCGGCGCCGCGGTCACGGCGGGGGAGCGGGACATCTCGGTGGTCGCCGTGGTCGGCTCGGCCGACCGGCCCACGCCACCCTGCGGCGGGTGCCGCCAGTTCATCTCCGAGTTCGGGCCCGACGTCCTGGTCGTGGCGGAGGCCGATGACGGCCGGCGCTCCGAATGGGGCATCGCCGACCTCCTCCCCGACGCGTTCGGGCCGGCGTTCCTGGAGTGAGCGAAGCCAAGCGCTCGTTCCGCGCCGGGTTCGTCGCCGTGGTGGGGCGCCCCAACGTCGGCAAGTCCACCCTGGTCAACGCGCTGGTCGGCCAGAAGGTGGCCATCGTGTCGGACAAGCCCCAGACCACCCGCCACGGCATCCGGGGCGTCCTGACGACGGAGAACTTCCAGCTGGTGCTGACGGACACGCCGGGCTTCCACAAGCCCCGGACGCAGCTCGGCCACCGCCTGAACCGCACCGTGGCGGTGTCCGTGGAGGGGGTGGACGTGGTGCTCCAGGTCGTGGACGCAGCGTCGGGCGTGGGGCGGGGCGACCGGTTCGTGCACGAGCGCCAGGTGGCGCCGTTCCAGGGGCCAAAGCTCTGCGCGGTCAACAAAGTGGACGCGATCGGACACCGCGACGCGGTCCCCCAACTGGCCGCGGCCGCCGAGCTCGGGGAGTTCGACGAGATCGTCCCCATCTCGGCACGGACCGGTCAGGGCGTTGACGAGCTCCGGGACCTCCTGGTGGCCCGGCTTCCCGAGAGCGAGCCGCTGTTCCCTCCAGGGGAGGCCACCGACCAGCCGATCGAGCTCCGCGTCGCCGAGATCGTGCGGGAGAAGGCCCTGGAGCTGACCCGCGAGGAGGTCCCGCATTCCATCGCCGTCGAGGTCGAGGAGATGGAGGGCGAGGGCGACCTGACCCGGATCGAGGCCATCGTGCTGGTGGAGCGGGACTCGCAGAAGGGCATCGTGATCGGACGGGGAGGACAGATGCTCAAGGCCATCGGCTCGAGGGCCCGCCCGGAGCTGGAGCTGCTCCTCGGGACGAAGGTGTTCCTGGGCCTCCGGGTCAAGGTCCTGAAGGAATGGCAGCGCGACCCGAGGGCGCTCGACCGCCTGGGGTTCTGAGCACCGCCAGAGGCCGGGAACCTCTCGCTCGCGGCGAGCCGTCCAACCCCCATTCGCAGGTCGACACAGACCTCGACACAGACCCTTCGACCCGAGAGGGGGACTCTCGATGGCTCGCAGGCTGCTCGTCGTCGCCGCCGCTTCGCTCCTGGTCGTCGTGCTGGCCGCCGGGCCGGCCCTCGCGTGTGGAGGGCTGGTGTCGCCGAACGGCACCATCGCGCTCGTCCGCACCACCACCCTGGCCGCCTACCACGACGGTGTGGAGCACTACGTCACGGGGTTCGAGTTCGTGGGTGGGGGAGCGGAGTTCGGCTCGATCGTGCCGCTCCCGGGCGTTCCCTCCCGGGTGATCCGGGGAGGCGACTGGACCCTCCAGCGGCTGGAGCGGGAGGTGGCCCCGCCGGCCAAGGGCGTGGCCCTCGATGCCGCGAGCGCCCCGGCCCCCTCGCCAAGCGCGCAGGTCCTCCTCCAGAAGTCCATCGACTCCCTCGACATCACCATCCTGAAGGGCGGCGGCTACGCGGTGGGGACGTGGGCCAAGGACCACGGCTTCCAGCTCACCCCCGACGCGCCCGAGGTCCTCGACTTCTACGCCTCCCGGAGCCCCATCTTCATGGCGGTGCAGTTCAACGCGAAGCGGGCCCAGGCTCGCGGCGAGTCGATCGGAGACGCCATCCCCATCCACCTGGTCATCCCGACCAAGCGGCCCTGGGTGCCCCTGCGGATCCTGGCGTTGGGGGCGAAGGGCCTACAGCCCATCGAGGCGGACGTGTTCCTGCTCACGGACCGCAGGCCCGACCTGCTGCCGGCACCCGAGGGCTCCGGCGACCTCTCGCCGATCGCCACCGGGCTCCGGCTGGAGCGCAGCGAGCCCGCGTCGCTCCAGCTGCTCACGGACCTGCGGTCGGACCGGGGCATGGACTGGCTGCCCCGCTCGGACATGTGGCTGACCTTCCTCCAGCTCGACGCGAAGGCCCACGACCTCCGCTACGACCTGGCCATCGACCCCTCCGGCCGGAACCGGCCCTCTCCGATCGACGCCGGGCTCACCGCGACGGACCGCGTGCTGCCGACGCCGGGCGGGTCGCTGTTCGGCCTGTGGCTGGCCATCGGGCTGATGGCGGCGCTGCTGGACCTGGCGTGGGTCCAGCGCCGCCGGGTGCGCCCGGTCGCGTGAAGAGGGCGCGTGCCGAGATGAAGCGAATTCGATTGCTGGCGCCGTTCCTGCTCCTGGCCCTGCTGCCGCTGGCGCTTGCGGGGTGCGGGGCGCGGGCTGAGGCCGGACCGCCGAACGTCCTCGTGCAGCACGTGACCATCCACTGGTCGAGGTTCCATCCCGCCAACTTCGTCTACGCGGCGGGGACGACGGTGCGGTTCGTGGTCCACAACACCGATCCCATCGACCACGAGTTCATCCTGGGCAGCCGGGCGGTCCAGGACTACGTCGAGCGGACCTCGCACCCGGACCACGACGGCTCGGTCCCCGGACAGGTCTCCGTGCCGGCCGGGGCCACCGTGGAGACGACGTACACGTTCGGGCAACCCGGCACGGTGCTGCTGGGCTGCCACATCTTCGGGCACTACGCCTACGGGATGCGGGGCAGCGTCAGGGTGAGCTGAGGGTGGCCGGCCGGGCCGGCGTCAGGTGACGGCCGGCGGGCGGCGTCACTTGACGACGATGGCCCCGACCATCCCCCTCGACTGGTGGTACTTGCAGAAGAACACGTAGCTCCCCGGGGCCAGCCCCGCCGATTCCCCGTTGAACGTGGTCCCCGGCTGGATGTCCACGTCCACCTGTGTGCCGGTGATCGTGAAGTTGTGGAGCACGCTGTCCTGGTTCGCGATCAGGATGCTCTGCTCGGAGCGGGCGATCACGCACGCGGGGTGGAAGGCGAAGTTCTGCTGCGTCAGCTTGAACACCGACCCCTGCGACAGGTCGGTGCAGTTGGCCGGCGTGCCGGACGCCCCCGTGGGGCCGCCGGTGCTCCCCGTCGGACCGCCGGCGGACGTGCTGGAGCTGGACTTGCTGCAACCAGCCACGGCCAGCGTGACCACGGCCAACGGCACGAGCAGCGACCTTCTCATCCTCATCCGGAACCCCCCTGTAGGTGAACGAGACTGGCGGAGCGTAGCAATCCCGACGGTCGCCGGCCAGTGACATTGGGACTCCTTCCACCCTTGACAGGGCACGTCCGAAGAGTGAGGATGACGTCCGAATGTACGGTCGTCCGGACGACATGAACTCTGCACGCCCATGGGCATGAACCACGCCGTGCTCGGGCGTTCGTCGGCCTCGGGGGCCCTGGACCGGGCGGACCCCCGGCCCCTGTACTTCCAGCTCCGCGAGGCCATCCTCCACGACATCGAGGACCGCGGGCTGAAGCCCGGCGACCGGCTTCCCACGGAGGCGGTCCTCCAGCACAGGTACGGGGTGTCGCGCTCGACCATCCGGCAGGCGCTGGCGGACCTGGCGATCGAGGGGGTGATCCGGACGGCGCACGGCGTCGGCACCTTCGTGGCCGAGCCGAAGATCCGGCACGTGCCCCTGCTGACCTCGTTCACCGAGCTCGTCAGCAGCCAGGGGTTCGAACCGTCCCACCGGGTGCTGGAGTCCGTGATGGTGGGGGCGCCGCCGGACGTGGCGGCCGACCTGGGAGTCGAGCCCGGCTCCACATGCAGGTTCCTCCGGCGCCTGATGCTGGCCGACGGGAAGGTCGTCGGGTTCGCCGAGACATGGCTGCCCCACGACCTGGTGGGAGCGCACGACGAGCTGTTCGAGCGGGACCGGCTGGACCAGGGTTCCCTGTACGCGGTGCTCCAGGCCCCGCCCGTCGGGCTGGAGCTCCACCGGGCCATGGAGAGCATCTCGCCGGGGGTCGCGGACTCCAGGGCCGCGGGCCTGCTGGAATGCGCGGAGGGAAACCCGGTCCTGCTGATCAACCGCGTCACCTTCACCCCGGAGGACCGGGCGGTGGAGGCCACGCACCTGGTGTTCGCCGGGGACCGGTACGAGTACCGGGTGGAGCTTTTCCGGCCGCAGGAGGGAAGAAGGTGAGCGCCGCCGTCCCCACGGAAGGGGAGGTGCGCTCTCTGGTCGCCGCCGTCGTGGCGGCGGTGGCTCCGTCCGCCCCGGACGAGTCGCGCGCCGACGATCCCTCGTCGGATGCCGCTGTCCCATCGGCCGTCCCGCTCGCCGACATCGCCATCGGTGCCGACCACGGAGGGTTCCGGCTGAAGGAGCGGATCGCCGCGGACCTCCGCGAGCACGGCTTCACGGTCCACGACTGCGGCACCGACGGCACCGACTCCGTGGACTACCCCGACTTCGCGCACGCCGTGGCGCGGATGGTGGCCCAGGGCGGCGCGCGGTGGGGGATCGTCGTCGACGGCGCCGGGATCGGCTCGGCCATGGCCGCAAACAAGGTCCCCGGGATCCGCGCCGCGACGTGCTGGGACGTCTCCTCGGCCCGGAACAGCCGGGAGCACAACCACGCCAACGTGCTGGCCTTGGGGGCGGGCCTGATCGGCGACACCCTGGCCCTGCAGATCGTCCAGGCGTGGCTGTCCACGCCGTGGGGCGGCGACCGCCACGCCCGGCGCGTGGCGAAGATCACCGAGATCGAACGCCACTACGTGAGGACCTGACCATGGCGGCGAGAGCGGATCTCATCGACGCGGTGACCAGGGAGGTGCTGGCGGCGCTCACTCCCGGGAGCGGGGACGCCTGCCACGACTGCGGAGGGTCCTGCGCGGCGCACTGCTCGGACAAGGTGCGGAGCGTGGTGGCCACCGGCGCGGGCCGCATCGCGTACTCGGGCGACGGGGCGAACGTTCCCCCGGACCTGGCGCGCTACATCGACCATACGCTGCTCCGCCCGGACGCCACGGCCGCCGACATCGACAAGCTGTGCGCCGAGGCCCGGGAGTTCGGGTTCGCCGCCGTGTGCGTGAACCCGACGTGGGTCCGGCGGTGCGCCGAGAACCTGCGCGGCTCCAGCGTCCGGGTGGCGTCGGTGACGTCGTTCCCGTTCGGGGCCAGCACGCCCGAGATCAAGGCCATGGAGGCGCGCCGGGCCATCCGCGACGGCGCCCGCGAGATCGACATGGTCATCAACATCGGCGCGCTGAAGAGCAGGGACCTGGACCTGGTGCGCACCGACGTCCAGAAGGTGTCCGACGCCTGCCACGAGGCGGGGGCATTGAACAAGGTCATCATCGAGGCGGCGTACCTGACCGACGAGGAGAAGGTCATCGCCTCCCATCTGGCCAAGGAGGCCAGGGCCGACTACGTGAAGACGTCCACCGGCTACGGGCCGGGCGGGGCGACCGTCCACGACGTGCTGCTGATGCGGGAGACCGTGGGCCCCCGGCTCGGGGTGAAGGCGGCGGGCGGTATCCGGACCGCCGAGGACGTGCGAGACATGATCGCGGCGGGGGCCACCCGCATCGGGGCCTCCGCGGGCGTGCAGATCCTGACGGGAGGGACATCCGGTGGCCAACGGTATTGAGCTCCGCGCGTATTGCTTCCTGGACAGCCTCCAGCCGCAGTACGCCGCGTTCCTGGGGACGGTCGCGCAGGGGTTCCTGCCCCTGTCCGGCGACGCATCGCTGTACGTGGAGATCTCGCCCGGCATCGAGATCAACCGGCTCACGGACGTCGCGCTGAAGCAGACCAACGTGACGCCGGGGATGCAGATCATCGAGCGGTACTACGGCATGCTCGAGGTCCACTCGCCGGACCAGGCCGACGCCCGGGCCGCCGGGGCGGCCATCCTGGAGGCGGTCGGGGCCAAGGAGGGCGACCGAATCAAGCCCCGCATCCTGTCCAGCCAGATCGTCCGCCGGATCACCGACCATCACGCCCAGCTCATCAACCGGACGCGGCACGGGCAGATGATCCTGGGAGGCCAGACGCTCTACGTCCTCGAGTGCGAGCCGGCTGCCTACGCCGCGCTGGCCGCCAACGAGGCGGAAAAGGCCGCCGAGATCAACATCCTGGAGGTGCGGTCGTTCGGCTCCATGGGCCGCATCTACCTGGGGGGGGAGGAGCGGGACATCGACGTGGGTTGGCAGGCGGCGGTCGCCGCCATCGAGGGGCTGGAAGGTCGAGCCGCGAAGCCATAGGCGCGAGGACGCCAGAAGAGGAGGAGGAGCGAGATGGCAGATGCCCTGGGCATGATCGAAGGCCGCAGCTTCGCCGCGGTGGTCGAGGCCGCCGACGCGATGGTGAAGGCGGCCAAGGTCGAGCTGGTGAGCTACGAGGAGACCGGCGGCGGCTACGTGACGGCCATCGTCCGCGGCGACGTCGCGGCGGTGAAGGCGGCCGTGCAGGCCGGGATCCAGAACGCGGAGAAGGTCGGCGAGATCGTGGCCAGCCACGTCATCGCCCGTCCGCACGCGAACATCGACCTGGTGCTGCCCCTCGGCCGGAGGGAAGAGGCCCAGGGCGAGCTGGGACAGGCCAGCTAGCGGATCGCCGAGCCGCCGG
>JALYLZ010000032.1 GCA_030774015.1 Actinomycetota bacterium
GAGCCGCGCGCCGAGCCGCGCTTCGAGCCGCGCGCCGGCCCGCGAACGGGGAGCGAGGTCCGGCGCCCGAGCGCCTGCCGCCGGAGGCGAGCTGGTGCTGCTGGAGGACGGACGGCCGGTGAAGACCTACCCGCTCAGCAAGCACGTGGTGACGCTGGGGCGGCTGGCCGACTGCGACGTGGTGCTGTCCGACCCCGGGGCCTCCCGCCACCACGCCGAGATTCGCCGGGAGAACGGCTCCTACGTCATCATCGACCTCGGTTCCACCAACGGCACCATGGTCAACGAGGCCACCGTCGACGAGCGACAGCTGGAGGAGGGCGACCGCATCACGATCGGCCGGACGGTGCTCGAGTTCCGGGGATCCTGATGCCGCCGCTCGCGGCGGCCGTCTCCCCGTTCGTCCTGTCGGTCCTGAAGTACGCCTTCCTCGCGCTGGTGTACTTCTTCGTGTTCCGGGCCCTTCGAACGGTGGCCGTGGACGTGGCGGGACGGCGGAGCCGGGCCCCCGACACCCGGCCGTCCCGGCCCGTGGCGAGAGGAGCGACGCCCACCCGGGCCGGCAAGGGAAAGGCGCCCACCTCGGTGGTGGTCCGGGACGAGGCCGGCAAGAAGCTGGACTCGGTTCCGCTGGCCGGCGCCGTGCAGATCGGGCGGGCGGAGGCCTGCCACGTGCGGATCGAGGACCGCTACGCCTCCCAGTTCCACGCCCGGCTGTACTCCAAGAACGGGGCCTGGTACGTGGAAGACCTGGGGTCCACCAACGGGACCTACCTGAACCAGCAGCGGGTCAGCGGTTCGGCCCAGGTCCAGGCGGGGGATCATATCCGCATCGGGAAGACGACCCTGGAGTTGAAGCGATGACCGGATCCGGGGAGCCCCGAGCGGGGAGAGCGGGGGAGACGACCGCGTGAGAATCCGAGTCGGGGCCGCCACGGACGTCGGACGGGCCCGCGAGCGCAACGAGGACTCGCTGCTCGCGGCGCCGCCTTTGTACGCCGTGGCCGACGGCATGGGCGGGCACCGCGGCGGGAACGTCGCGTCGGCCCTGGCCCTCCAGGTCCTGTCGCGGGTCGGCGACGGCTCCTGGGACCGCCTGGCCGACCAGGTCAAGGAGGCCAACCGGGCCATCCTGGAACGCGCGCAGGGCGACCGCAGCCTGTCCGGGATGGGCACCACGCTCACCGCGGCGTTCATGGAGGGCGACGTCATCCACCTCGCACACGTGGGGGACTCCCGGGCCTACCTGCTGCGCGACGGTGAGCTCCACCGGCTGACCGAAGACCACACGCTGGTCCACCGGATGGCCATGGAGGGCAGGATCACCGAGGCGGAGGAGGAGACCCACCCGCAGCGGAGCATCCTGATCCGGGCCCTGGGGGTCGAGGAGCCCGTAGAGGTGGACGAGGTCCCGGTGCACGCGCTGGCGGGGGACCGCATCCTGCTGTGCTCCGACGGGCTGCATTCCATGGTCCCCGAGGAGGACATCCGCCGCACGCTGGAGGCGGCGTCCGACGCCCAGGAGGCGGCCGACCACCTGGTGGAGCTGGCCAACCGGGCCGGGGGCCTCGACAACATCACCGTGGTCGTCCTGGAGTTCGAGCCCGGCGAGGGCGTGGACCTGGCCGACCGGGCCGCCCGGGACAGTGTCCGAGACGGCGGCGGGGACGGCGGGGACGGCGGCGCGCGGGCCACGGAGCCCGATTCGGGCGCCCCGCCATCGGCGGACGCTGAATCCGCGCCGGCCGCTCCCGACGTGCCGCCCGCGCCGGCCGGCTCCGACATCACCCAGATCGGCGCGGTCCCCATCCCACCGGGTCGGGTCCGCCGCGACGATACCGCGGTCATGCGCGCCCCGGGCGGGACCACGACGGCCACGATGTCCGCTCCGACCACGGTCCCACCCACCGGGACCTTCCAGCGGAACCGAAAGCGCCGCCGGCGGCGCCTCCTCGCATGGATCGGGGGCCTCGTGCTGCTGCTGGTGGCGGCGGGAGTCGGATTCCGCCTCTACCTCGACACGCAGTGGTTCGTCGGGGTGGACGGGGGGAAGGTGGCGGTGTTCCGGGGGATCCCCTCGGAGTTCATCGGGGCCAAGCTGTACGGCCTGGTCGAGAGGACGGACCTGTCGGCCGCCGCGGTCCAGCCGCTGCGCTCGTCGTGGCAGGACCTCCAGGGCGGCCTCGACCCCGTGAGCAGCAAGGCAAAGGCGGATCTGATCGTGACGAACATGCGGGCCAGGCTCACGGAGGTACGTCAGACGGGGGCGGAGAAGAGCACCTCCGGATGATCGAGGCGCAGGCGGCCTCGCCGCCCCGCGGGCGCTCGGGCGTGCAGCTCGCCCTCACCATCCTGGCCGCGCTCCTCGCCCTGGGCGCCTACGCCCTGGTGGTGCTGGGACGCCACGAGAAGCTCTCGGCGAGGCTGCCGGTGTACGTCGTGCTGTTCGTGGGCGGCTACGTCGTCGTGCACCTGCTGATCCGCCGGCTGGCGCCCGGTGCCGAGCCGGCATTCTTTCCCGCCGCCGGCCTGCTGGTCGGCATCGGGTTCGCCATGATCTACCGCCTGGACCACCACCTTTCGATCCAGCAGGCCCAGTGGCTGGTGGTGAGCCTGGTCGCGTTCGGGCTGACGCTGTGGCTGGTGCGCGACCACCGGCAGCTCGACGCCTTCACGTACACGATCGGGCTGGCGGGCGTGGTCCTGCTGCTGCTGCCGATCGTCCCGGGCCTCGGACAGGAGATCAACGGCTCGCGGGTGTGGATCGGCCTGGGCTCGCTGCACTTCCAGCCCGCGGAGCTCGGGAAGGTGGCCATCGCCATCTTCCTGGCCTCGTACCTGAACACCAAGCGGGAGCTGCTCCAGGTCGCGCCGGGACGGCTGGGGCCCTTCCAGCTCCCCCAGGCCAAGCATCTGGGCCCCGTGCTGCTGGCGTGGGGGGTAGCCCTGGCGGTGCTGTTCTTCGAGAAGGACCTGGGGACCTCGCTGCTGTACTTCGCCATCTTCGTGGTGATGCTGTGGGTGGCCACGGCCCGCGGCGCCTATCTGGTGGTGGGCGCGATCCTGTTCGCGATCGGCGCGCTTCTGGCCGCCTCCACGTTCAGCCATGTGAAGGACCGCGTGGAGATCTGGCAGCACGCCCTGGAGCCGCAGTTCGTCCACGATCAGGGCTACCAGCTGGCCCAGGGCGAGTTCGCCATGGCCACGGGCGGGATCGGCGGGAGCGGGCTGGGCCGGGGCCAGCCCCAGACCATCCCGTACGCGGCCACCGACTTCATCTTCGCGGCCATCGGCGAGGAGCTCGGGATGCTCGGCACCACAGCGGTGCTGCTGCTGTTTCTGACGCTGGTGGGCAAGGGGCTGAAGGTCGCCACCGAGCAGCAGGACGGCTTCGGACAGCTCCTGGCCGCCGGGCTGGCGGCCATCCTCGGGCTCCAAGGGTTCATCATCGTCGGCGGCGTCACCCGGGTCATCCCGCTGACCGGCATCACGTTACCGTTCGTGTCCTACGGGGGCTCCAGCCTCCTGGCGAACTTCATCCTGCTGGCCCTGCTGATCCGGATCTCCGCGGGGCCGGCGCCGCGTCGCCGGGCGCCCGCCGCCGAGGGAGCCTGAGGTGGACCGCCAGATCCGCCGGCTGGGGTTCGCGCTGGGGGTGCTGTTCGCGATCCTGTTCGCGC
This sequence comes from Actinomycetota bacterium, assembly GCA_030774015.1. NCBI lineage: Bacteria > Bacillati > Actinomycetota > Actinomycetota bacterium. The sequence continues at coordinate 3,681 of JALYLZ010000032.1, forward strand.
AGGTCAACTACATCCAGGTGTTCGCGGCGAGCTCCCTGGCGAACAACCCTGCCAACGCGCGCCTGATCATCCAGGAGTACTCGGTGGACCGGGGCGAGATCCTGGCCCGGGACGAGCGCACCGTGCTGGCCAAGAGCGTGCCCACGCCGGGGCGGCTGAAGTTCCTTCGCCGGTACCCCGACGGCTCGCTGTACGGCGACATCACCGGGTTCTATTCGCTGGTGTACGGCCGGAGCCGCCTGGAGCAGAACTACAACGACTACCTCGCCGCGCGGTCCACGGACCTCCTGCCGACCAGCCTGGAGGACGAGATCCTGGACCGGCCCAAGCGGGGCGCCAGCATCGTCACCACGATCGACCCCAAGATCCAGCAGGCCGCCCAGAACGCGCTGAACTCCGCCCAGAACGGGAGCGGCGGCGCGGTGGTGGCCCTGGACCCACGCACCGGCGAGGTGCTGGCCATGGTCAGCATCCCCTCCTACGACCCCAACAGCCTGTCGTCGCACAATCCGGACGCCATCCGCAGGGCCTGGAAGCAGCTGAACGACGACCCCAGCAAGCCCCTGCTGTCGAACGCGTCCGACCAGATCTATCCGCCCGGGTCGACGTTCAAGCTGGTGGACATGGCGGCGGCCCTGGAGAACGGGATGACGCCGAACACCCAGCTCCCCAACCCGCCGGCCCTGAAGCTTCCCCAGACCACCCACGTGCTGCACAACTTCGGCGGGGAGGTCTGCAACGGAGGGGCGCCCACCATCACGCTGGCCGACGCGCTCACCATCTCGTGCGACGTGACCTTCGCCGAGCTCGGGCTGAAGCTCGGCGCGCAGAAGCTGTACGACCAGGCCCGCGCGTTCGGGTTCGACCAGCAGGTGACGTTCGACGTGCCGTTCGCGGAGGGGCAGTTCCCGCCGCCGTCGTTCTTCCCGGACCGGCTGCCCGCGCTGGCCTTCTCGGCCATCGGCCAGCAGGACGTGGCGGCCAACCCGCTCCAGATGGCCCTGGTGGCCGCCGCCATCGCGAACGGCGGTACGGAGATGCAGCCGCGCCTGGTCCGCCAGGTCCTCGACCCGAACGGCGTGGTCATCCACACCTACGGCCCCCACGTCTACGGCCGCCCCATCTCCTCGGCCACGGCCGCCGCCATGACCCAGATGATGATCAGCGTGGTCCAGCGGGGAACCGGGACCCAGGCACAGATCCCCGGGGTGCAGGTGGCCGGCAAGACCGGGACGGCGCAGACGTCGAACGGGAATCCCCACGCCTGGTTCGTGGCGTTCGCTCCGGCGGACAACCCGCAGATCGTTGTGGCCGTAGTGGTGCTGAACGGCGGCACGCTCCAGGCCGAGGCCACCGGCGGCACGGTCGCCGCGCCGGTGGCGAAGGCCGTGATCGAGGCGGCGCTGGGGGCAAGCGGATGAGACACCCTTTGTCAACCACCGGCGGGTCAGGCGGCCCTCGGGACTCGTCCGAGCGCCCGGTTGCGGTTTGCGACGTGGACGGTCTCGTCGTACAGAAGGCCCTTTCGGAGGCAGTGCCACA
>JALYLZ010000033.1 GCA_030774015.1 Actinomycetota bacterium
GGGAGGGGCCGCGGCGCCGCCGGACTCGATGAAGGCCAGCACGTCGCGCTTGGTGATCCGCCCGCCCGTGCCCGTGCCCTGCACCTGCGCCAGGTCGAGGTCGTGCTCCTCCGCCAGCTTTCGAACGAGGGGGGACAGGATGTGGCTGCGGGGGCCCCCCGCCGAGGGGGCCTCGACGGCCGCCCTCTCCGCGGCCTGGGCTCGAGGCGCCGGAGCCGCCGCTACGGCCGCGGGCTCCCGTTCCTCGGGCCCCGGCTCCGGTGGCTCCTGCTCTTGCTCCCGGGGCTCAGGCTCGGGTGCAGCCTCGTCCTCGGCCGCCTCGTCCTCGGCTGCCTCTCGTGCCGGCGCCGCCTCCGGGGCCCCCTCCTCCGCTTCCGTTCTCGGCTCGGCCGACTCCTCCGGAGCTTCCTGCTCTTCCTCGGCGGCGGGCGCGGCGGCCTGCCCGTCGCCCTCCTCGATCTGGGCGAGCTCGGTCCCCACCGAGACCGTCTCGCCCTCCGGGACCAGGATCTTCGCCACCGTCCCCGCCACCGGCGACGGGACCTCGGTGTCGACCTTGTCCGTGGAGATCTCGAAGAGCGGCTCGTCGCGGTCGATGTGCTCGCCCTCCTGCTTCAGCCACTTCGTGATGGTCCCCTCGACGACGGTCTCGCCGAGCTGCGGCATGGTCACCTGGGTTGGCATGGACGTGGCCCTCCTTGGCCCTGAATACCTACCATCTCACGAGCTTGCGTGCCGCCTCCACGATGTCCTCGACCTGAGGCACGAACGCGTCCTGGAGCGGCGGCGAGAACGGCGCGGGTACGTTGGGAGGCGCGAGGCGGACCACCGGAGCGTCGAGGTGTGGGAATCCTTCCTCGGCGATCACCGCGGCGACCTCCGCGCCGACGCCCAGGAACCGGAGCGACTCGTACACCACGAGCGCCCTTCCGGTCCTGGACACGGACTCCAGGATCGCCGCGGTGTCCAGCGGCGAGATGGTCCGGAGATCGACCACCTCGGCGGAGATCCCCTCCTCGGCCAGGTCGTCCGCCGCCTCCAGGGCCCGGTGGACCATGGCGCCGTACGTCACGATGGTGACGTCCTGGCCGAGCCGCTTCACGTCGGCTTCCCGATCGGGACCAGGGCCTCCTGGTCGTCCGGGACGACCTCGCGGACCCGCCGGTACAGCCACCGGTGTTCCAGGAACACGCAGGGGTCATCGTCCCGGATGGCCGACTTGAGCAGCCCCTTGGCGTCGCTGGGGAAGGCGGGACAGAGGACCTTCAAGCTCGGGGCGTGTGCCAGCCGTGGCTCCGGGCTCTGGGAGTGGAACGGCCCGGCCAGCGCGCCCCCGCCGGACGGCCCCCGGACCACCAGCGGCACCGGCTCGCCGGTCCGGTAGTGGTGCGTCCCGGCCACCGTCGTCAGCTCGTCGAGGCCGCCGGCGGCCACGTCCGCGAACGCGAGCTCCACCACCGGGCGAAGCCCTTCCATGGCCGCGCTCATCGCCATCCCGACGAGGGCATCGCCGCGGGCGGGCACGTCCAGCACCCGATCCGGACCGAACCGCTCCGCGAATCCCCTGGTGACCCCGACGGTGCCGCCGCCGGCGCTCGCGCTCGGCTCCGAGCTCAGCAGGAACACCCGCTCGTCGCGCTCCATCTCCTCCCACAGGGCCTCCGCGATGGCGAGACGGAAGGTGGCCTCGCCCCGGTCGGTGCGGCTGCCCGGCGGCCGGGTGGCCTCTGCGCCCGCCCCCGCTCCACGCTCGGCCCGGAACATCACCCTCGCGTCCTCGAGCCCGCCGGCGCAGCGGTCTGGTCGCCCTCGCCGGCGAACATGACGGGGTTGGCGAACACGCCGCGGGTCAGTTCAGCCGGGTCCGGCAGTGGGGAGGACTGCGCGAACTCGTAGGCCTCGTTGAACTCCTTCTCCACCCGGGCCTGGATCGCGGCCACCTCCGCCTCGTCGACGGCCCCTTCGGACACCAACACCTCTGCGAACGACGACACCGGATCCCGCCTCGACGCGGCCGCTTCGACGATGGACGGCCCGCCGCCCGAGCGGGCTCGCTCCACGGCCTCCACCGCGGCCCCGTACACCTCCAGCACGTCGGAGCCGTCCACCCGGACGCTCGGTATCCCGGAGGCCGCCGCCCGGCTCGGCGCGGAGGAAGCCGCCCCGCTCTGCTCGACCACCCACACCACCGGGAGCCGGTGGATGGCCGAGGCTTCCACGGACTGGTTCCACCGCCCGCCCCAGGTCGCCTGGCCCGCGCTTCCGTCCCCGTCCCGCCCGCCGGTGGTACCGCCGGTCCGGCCCCACACGTTGGCCAGGGCCCGCCCCAGCCTGACCCCTTTGGCCAGCAGCGCGAAGAGATCCCACTCCGTTCCGAACAGCGAGTCGTCGGGCCGGAGCACGTGCGCCACGGCGACGTGCGTGCCCTCCCGGCCGCGATCGAAGTGGATCGGGCCCGGAATCCGGCCCTGACGGTGCATCGACTCCATGCGCTCCTGGACGTGGCGGCTCAGCTTGAGCAGATACAGGATTCGCCGGGCTTCCTCCGGCTCGGGCTTCCCATCCCCCTGCCCCCGCCCCTGCTCCCGCGCCTTCGGCACCGGACCGTCCTCGCGGCCTAGGCGGTGTGCAGGGGCTTGCCCGCCAGCGCCAGGTGCGCCTCGCCGATGGCCTCCGACAGCGTGGGGTGGGGGTGGATGAGCGCGGCGACCTCTGCCGGCGCCGCTTCCCAGTTCGTGATGAGCATGGCCTCGGCCACCAGGTCGGTGACGTGCGGACCGATCAGGTGCACGCCCAGGACCGGGCCGCCTCCCTTCTGCGCCAGCAGCTTCACCATCCCGCCCTCGCCCACGATGTCGGCCTTCCCGATGGCGGCCATGTTGAGCTTCTTCACCTCGACCTCGTACCCGCGCTCGCGGGCCTGCGCCTCGGTCAGCCCGACGGAGGAGACCTCCGGGGTCGAGAACGTCACCCGCGGCACGCCCGGGTAGTCGATCTCGGCGGGGTCCTCCCCGGCGATGCGCTCGGCCACGTTGATGCCCTCGGCGAACGAGACATGGGCCAGCTGGAACGGGGTGGCGGCGACGTCGCCCACCGCCCACACGTGCTCGGCCGTGGTCAGGAGCGAGCCGTTCACCTTCACGTACCCGCGCTCCAGCTCGACGCCGGCCTCCTCGTACCCGATGCCGTCGGAGATGGGGCCGCGACCCACCGCCACCAGGCAGATGTCGGCGGAGACCTCCTGGGTCTTGCCCCCGGCCTCATAGGTGACCTTCACGCTGTCGCCGGAATCCTTGACGTCCTGGACCTTCGCCCCCGCGAACGAGCGGATCTTGCGCTTGCGGAAGGCCCGATCCAGCTCCTTGGAGATGTCCTCGTCCTCCAGCGGGGCCAGGCGGGGGAGGGCCTCGATCAGCGTGACCTCCGCGCCGAAGGACCGGTAGAACGACGCGAACTCCAGGCCCACCGCCCCGGCCCCGATCACCACCGCCGACCGCGGGATGTAGGGCAGCACCAGCGCCTGGTCGCTGGTGATGATTCGCTCCGTGATCTCGAGTCCGGGCAACAGACGGGGGTACGAACCGGAGGCCAGCACGACGTCGGTGGCCTGGACGATGCGCCCGTCCACGTCGAACACCCGCTCGGGGGTCAGCTTGGCCCCCCCCTGGATCACGTCGATCTTGCGCATCTTGATCAGGCTGGTCAGGCCGCTCACCAGCTTGTCCACGACCTTGCGCTGGAACGCCAGCACGCCGTCCCAGTCCGGCTCCCCGGACGCCTTGATCCCCCATTCCTCGGAGCGGGTGACGCTGTCCAGGACCGCCGCCGACTGGAGCAGGGCCTTCGTTGGGATGCATCCGCGGAGCAGGCACGTCCCGCCCAGCCGGTCGTCGCGCTCGATCAGCGCCACGCGCTTGCCGAGCTCCGCCGCGCGTAGGGCGCACGCGTAGCCGCCCGTCCCGGCGCCGAGGATGGCCACGTCGTACGAGCTCTCAGCCATGCGCAGGTCCCTCCATCGAGGTGCTCGAACCGGTCAGCCATCGTACCGCCGCCGTGAGAACCGGCGCGAAACGCCGAGCCGCTAGGATTCCCAGGCGATGACCGAAACCGGGGACGTGGCCCTGAAGCGGACGCCGCTCGAGGACGAGCATCGGGCCCTCGGCGCCAAGATCGGCGCCTTCGCCGGGTGGGCCATGCCCATCGAGTACCGGGGCACCCTGGCCGAGCACCAGGCCGTCCGGGAACGGGTCGGCCTGTTCGACCTCATGCACCTGGGGAAGGTGATCGTGTCCGGGACCGGCGCCCTCGGCACCCTCCAGCGCACCGTGACCAACGACGTGGCGAAGGTGGGCGCCGGCCGGGCCCAGTACAACACCGTGCTGAACGAGCGCGGCGGGATCGTCGACGACCTCATCGTGTACCGGCTGGGGGAGGAGCGGTACTACGTGGTGCCGAACGCGGCCAACACCGCGCGCGTCCACGCGATCCTGCTGGACGAGGCCGACGACGCGGACGTGGTCCTGCACGAGGACTGGTGCTTCCTGGCCGTGCAGGGGCCGCGGTCGGTCGAGGTGGTGTCGTCGCTGTTCCCCGAGGCCGCCCAGCTCGGGTACATGCACTGCATCGAGACCCGGTTCGAGGGCCAGCCGGTGATCCTGACCCGTTCCGGCTACACCGGCGAGGTGGGCTTCGAGCTGTTCCCGCCGGAATCGGTGGTGCGTTTGCTGTGGCGGGCGGTCCTGGAGGCGGGCCAGGCGCACGGGATCGAGCCGATCGGGCTGGGGGCCCGGGACACGCTGCGGCTGGAGATGGGATACCCGCTGCACGGCCAGGACATCTCCGAGGAACGCACGCCGCTCGAGGCCGGGCTGTCGTGGGCCGTGGCCATGGACAAGGGCGAGTTCCGGGGCCGCGAGGCCCTGGTGAAGCAGAAGGCGGAGGGGATCCCGGCGCGGCTGTGGGGGCTGCGGATGCAGGACCGGCTGATCCCCCGCTCGCACTACCCGGTGGCGGCGGGCGACGAGTGGGTGGGGGAGACCACCAGCGGGACGTTCTCGCCGACGCTGCGGGCGGGGATCGCGCTGGCCTACCTCCAGCCCCGGGAGCGGTTCTCCCCGGGCGACGAGGTGGAGGTGGACGTCCGGCGAAAGCGCGGGCGCGCCCTGGTCACGAAGCCACCGTTCGTGGACCGCAGCCCGAAATAGAAAGCACTCCAGCCGGGGTGGGGGTTGGGGAGGGGTGGCCCCTCCCCAAATCTACCGGAGCTGCGAGCGCTTTGCCGCGTGGATGAGCTGCGAGACGGACGTCGTGTCGAAGCGCGCGGACATCAGCATCGTGCGAAGGCGCTTCGCCGCGTCGGGGCTGTCCTGGACCACCGCCAGCACCACGTACAGCCCCGAGGTGGGGATCCCGACGTGGCGCACCGGGCCGAACCCCGGCGCGGCCACGAAGTAGGCGAACCGGGTGTGATGCCCGTCGCTCCGGCAGGTGCCGCGTCCCCGCACCGCGTAGTCGGAGGCCGACCACGTGTCCCCCGCGAACGCGGGACGGTGGTCGACGATGACCTCGGCGTGGGCCGAACGGCAGGAATGCGACGTGGCCACCTGAGGGATGGCCGCCCCGGAGGCCGCCAGGTAGTAGTAGTTGAACGGGATCCCGACACGGGCCACGTCGACCCACATCGCCTCGAGCCCGGGGACCGTTCCGTCCATGCTGGCCCATCCGTCCAGGTTCGGCGACGCCACCACGCCCTCCCGCAGCGGGTCGTCGGCGATGGATGCCACCGTCCACTGCTTCGGAACGAGGGCCTGGACCTCCCCGGAGCTGACCATCTCGAAGGGGGTGGGCCGGTCGGCCACGGCGGGTGCGGGGACCACCCTGACGTCCGCGGAGGCGACGGAGCCGTTGCCTGAGGGCGCATGGACACAAGCCGCCGACAACACGGCGACGCAGCATCCCGTGATGATCCGTCGCACCGCCTCGAAACCCCCGTGGCAGTCTAGCCACCCGCCTCCGATCGTGCCACCGGTGTACGATCCGCCCAATTGAACATCGCTCTCGTGGTGGCCCACGCCGGGGATGGCACCCGGCGGAGGCCCCACCGGGGCCGGGGAGGACCCTCGGGCCTGGGAAGAGGGAAGCCGGTGAGATTCCGGCACGGTCGCGCCACTGTGACCGGGGAGCGAACCGAGACACGCCACTGGCGAGCCGCGCGAGTGCGGGGCGAGCCGGGAAGGTTCGGGGAGCGACGATCCGGGAGTCAGGAGACCTGCCTCGGGAGGCGGAGCACGCGTTCCTTCGCGTGAGAGGAGGCGCTCCATGAACAGGTGTGTCACCCGGCTCGCCGTTCCCCTGATCCTGGCCGCCGTGATGGCGGCGGGGTGCGCGAGCCGCTCCACCACGACGCCCGCCGCCTCGCCCCGATCGCCCGCGGCGTCGGCCACGTCGGCCACGGCGTCCACGTCGTCCCCGTCGTCGGTCGCACCCGCTTCGGCGTTCCCCGTCACCCTCACCGACGACGACGGCGTCTCGGTGACGCTGAAGGCCCCCCCGCAGCGGATCGTCACGTTCGCCCCGGCGAACACCGAGATCCTGTTCGCGCTCGGCCTGGGCGACCGGGTCGTCGGTGTGTCGGGCCGGTATGACAACTACCCGCCGGCGGCGCGGCAGATCGAGGAGGTCGGCGGCTCGACCGGGGTCGCGCCGAACATCGAGAAGGTGGTGTCCCTCCAGCCCGACCTGCTGCTCGCGACGTCGGGGGGCGAGGACTGGAAGCAGCGCCTCCGCCAGGTGGGGGTCACCGTGTTCAGCATCGACGCCACGAGCTTCGACGACGTGCTGCACGACATCCAGACCGTCGGGAAGCTGACGGGCGCGGAGCAGCCGGCCGCCGCGCTGGCCGCGAACATGGCCGCGGAGGCGGCGGAGATCAAGGCCCGCGTGGCCGCCGCCCCCGCGGTGAGCTGCTTCTACGAGGTCTACTACCAGCCGCCCGTGTACACGGTGGGCCCCGGCTCGTTCGTGTTCAGCCTGCTGAAGCTGGCCGGGTGCGACCCGGTGACGGCGAACCTGAACACGCAGTACCCCCAGATGTCCGTGGAGGCCATCGTGAGGGCCGACCCGGACGTGTACCTGGTGGACTCGCTGTCCGCGCCCTCGGTGGCGGCGGTGGCGAAGCGGCCGGGGTACGACGCGCTGTCCGCGGTGCGGGACCAGCGGGTGGTGTTCATCGACTCCGACCTGGTGACCCGCCCCGGCCCTCGGGTCGTGGACGGGCTGCGGGAGCTGGCCGACGCCCTCCACCCGAGCTCGGGCTGACGGGAGGACGAGCGTGGGCGGCCGGCGCTTCCGGGTCACTCTGGCCGTGCTGGCCGCCGCGCTCCTGGTGGCCGTGCTGCTGGGCGTGGGCCTGGGCGCGGTGTGGATCTCGCCCCTCACCACGCTCCGGCTGTTCGCCTGGAAGGTCCACCTGGCCGGCCGGCCCGACGTCTCGCGGGCCACCGAGGTGATCGTGTTCCAGCTGCGCCTGCCCCGGGTCCTGCTGGCCGTGGTGGTGGGCGCGGGCCTGGCCGTGGCCGGGACCGTGTTCCAGGGGCTGTTCCGAAACCCCATGGCCGACCCCGCCGTCATCGGGGTGTCCTCGGGCGCCGCGCTGGGGGCCACCGTGGTCATCGTGGCCGGCGGGACGGGAGCGCTGGGCGGCCTGGGGGTCCCGCTGGCGGCGTTCGCGGGGGCGGTGGCGACCGCCTTCCTGGTGTACCGGCTGGCCCGGATCGGGCCGGCCGTGCACGCCGCCACCCTGCTGCTGGCCGGGATCGCGGTGGCTGCCGTCGTCTCGGCCGGGATCTCGCTGGTGATGTCGTTCACCAGCCAGCAGATCCAGAACATCTACTTCTGGCTGCTGGGAGGCCTGGGAGGGCGGAGCTGGGGCCAGCTGGAAGCGGCGGGCGGTCTGGTGGCGGCCGGCGTCGTGGCTGCGTTCGCGCTGGCGCCGTCCCTGAACCTGTTCACGCTGGGCGAGGAGCGGGCCGCCCAGCTCGGCGTGGAGCTGGACCGGTTCAAGCGGCAGTCCATGGTCGTCGGTTCCCTGCTCGCGGCGGCCGCGGTCTCGGTGTCCGGCGTGATCGGGTTCGTCGGGCTGATGACCCCGCACCTATTGCGAACGGTGGTGGGCTCCGACCACCGCCGGCTGCTCCCCGCCGCCGTCCTGGGGGGCCCCACCCTGCTGATCCTGGCGGACCTGGCGGCCCGGACGGCGGTCGCGCCGGAGGAGCTGCCCGTGGGCGCTGTGACCGCCGTCCTGGGCGGGCCGTTCTTCCTGTACCTGCTGCGGCGAGAGCGCCGCACGGCCCCGGGAATGGTGCCCGCGTGAACCCTCGGCGGCCCGCGCCGGCGCTGGTGATGGAGGACGTCGTCGCCGGCTACGGCGAAGCTGAGGTGCTGCACGGCGTGAGCCTGGAGGTGGCGCCCGGCGAGGTGGTCGGGCTGCTCGGGCCGAACGGTTCCGGCAAGACCACGCTGCTGCGGGTGGCGTCCCGCGCCCTGCGGCCCCGGAGCGGCCGGGTCACCGTGGCCGGCCACGACCCCTACGCGCTCTCCGCTCGCCGGGCCGCCCAGCTCGTGGCGGTGGTGCCCCAGCAGGTCCTCCCGGCCTTCTCGTTCAGCGCGCTGGAGGTCGTCCTGATGGGCCGCTCCCCCCACCGGTCGGCGTGGCGGGCCGGCGCTCCGGAGGACTGGGCACTCGTTCGCCGGGCCATGGAATCCACCCGGGTCCAGCACCTGGCCGAGCGGCCCGTCGACGAGCTCTCCGGCGGCGAGCGGCAGCTGGTGATCCTGGCCCAGGCCCTGGCCCAGGACGCCCCCGTGCTCCTGCTGGACGAGCCCACCACCCACCTCGACATCGGCCACGTCGTGGACCTCCTGGGCACGGTCCGGCGGCTGGCGGGGGAAGGGCGGGCCGTTCTGGCCGTGTTCCACGACCTGAACCTGGCCGCGGCCACCTGCGCCCGCCTAATCGCCCTGTCCGAGGGGCGGGTGGCGGCGGAGGGATCGCCCGAGCGCGTCGTCACCGCCCGCACGCTCCGCCGGGTGTACGGCGTCGACGCCGACGTGCATCCGAACCCCGCCACCGGACGGCCCGTGGTCAGCCTGGGCCCGTCGCCCGCACGGTCGATGCGTCCCCGGCGGCTCCGGGCCCACGTCATCGGCGGCGCGGGCCGGGGGGCGCCGGTCATGCGGGCCCTGGTGGAGCGGGGCTACGAGGTCAGCGCGGGCGTGCTCCACGGCAGCGACACCGACACCATCGTGGCCGAGCGGCTGAACCTGCTGCGCGTCTCGGTTCCGCCGTTCTCGGAGATCGACCCGGCCAGCGCGGAGGATTGCCGCCGGATGATGGCGGGCGTGGACCTGCTGGTGCTGTGCGACGCGCCGTTCGGCCCGGGCAACGTGGAGAACCTCCGCCTGGCCCGGGACGCGGCTCGCGCCGGCACCCGCGTGGTCGTGCTGGAGCAGATCCCCGTGCCCGAACGCGACTTCACGGGCGGCGTCGCCACGGCTCTGTGGAACGAGATCCGGGCGGAGGCCGAGGTGGCCGGGAGCTACGACGCGGTGCTGTCGGTGGTGTCCTGAGCGGTCACGTCGCCGGCCCGCCGGAGCCCGCCGAACTCCTGCTCCGCCCCGGGCGGCGCCGTCGGGATGCAGAACGACACCCGGGTCCCGCCCCCGGGCAGCGGATCGGCCCACAGGATGCCGCCGTGCAGCAGGATCAGCCGCCGGGCCAGGTGCAGCCCGAGCCCCACGCCGGCCCGCTCCTTTCGCAGGATCTCCTCCCCGGTGACGAACGGCTCGGAGAACGCGAGGGACGCGACGTCCCGCCGGAGCCCCAGGCCCCGGTCCATCACCGAGAACAGGATGCCCTCGTCCACCTGACGCAGACGGACCGTCACGCTCGACCCCGGCTGGGAGTACCGGCAGGCGTTGTCCACCAGCTGGGCGATGGCCTCGGAGATCCGCGCGGGATCCACCACGGCCACGACCCGGTCGCCCATGTCCTCGATCAGCCGGACCTGGGAGTACTTCTGGCCCAGACGCTCGGTCACCTCCATGAGGAGCGCCGTCAGGTCGCTGCGGGCCAGATGGAACGTGACGTTGTCGCGGTCCAGGTCGGCGATGGCGAGGATCTCCTCGACCAGGGCCGTCAGCCGGTCCACGGCCTTGTCCATCCGCTTCAGGAACTCGGCGGCGTCATCCTCGGAAAGCTTGCGCTCCCGCAGCAGGTGGGTGATGCCCTTCACGATGGTGACGGGGGTCCGGAGCTCGTGGGACACGTTCGCCAGGAACTCCGCCTTGGCGTGGGTGACCTCCTGGACCTTGATCGTGGCCTCGGCCAGGGCCCGCCCGAGCTCGCTTTCCCGGTGGATGCCGTCGGCCAGCCGCCCCAGGAGCTGCGCCGCGACCCGCGGCGAGACCACGGCGCCGCCGTCCAGCACCGGTCCCAGGGCCTGGATCACCTCGCCGGGGCCGTTGTCCTTCAGCACGTAGGCGTGCGCGCCGGCCCGGATGAGCTCGGCGGCGTCCTCCGGGTCGGGAGAGCCGGCCCAGCAGATCACGCGGCTCTGCGGCGCCGCCGTCCGGAGCCGTTCGATCAGCGCCGTGCCGAACAGGCGGGGGATCACGGGATCGGTGACGATCACGTCCGGCCGGGTCCGCACGGCCAGCTCGACGGTGTGGTACCCGTCCGTGCTCGCCTCGGTGGTCACGTCCCACGCCGAACGGGCCAGCGCGTGCTCGAGCATGGCCACGTCGGGCGGGGAGCCGGAGAGCAGGAGCTTGACGGCCATGTCCTTCATGTATCGACCGAAAGGGCCCCCGATCTGAAATCCGGAAGCCGAAGTAGCCGAAGAAGAGCGGCTACTCCACCAGGCCCCGGCGGATGGCGATGGCCACGGCCTGGGCCCGGTCGTTCGCTCCGAGCTTCTCGAAGATCCGCTCCAGGTGCGTCTTCACCGTGTGCGGCGAGATGCCCAGGTCGTGGGCCACTTCCTTGGTGGTGGAGCCGTAGGCCACCATCTGGAGGATCTGCACCTCGCGCTTGGACAGGGGAGTGTCGGGGCGACGGTCCACGAACCGGACCTCCTCGATGAAGGCCCGGGTCAGGCTGGGATGGATGACCGCCTTGTCCTCCATGGCCAGCCGCGCCGCGTTCACCAGCTCCTCCGCCGAGACGTCCTTCAGCAGGTAGCCGGACACCCCCGCCTGGATGGCCTCGGCGATGGCCTGGCGGGACTCCTCCACGGTGAAAAGGATGACCCGGGTCCCAGGGTTCTCCTCGCGGATGATCCGGGTGGCCTCGATGCCGCCCATCCCGGGCATCCGGACGTCCATGAACACCACGTCCGGGTGCAGCTGGGCCACCGCGTCGACGGCCTCCTCGCCGGTGGTGGCCTGCCCCACGATCTCGACCTCGTCGGAGTTGGCAAGCGTAAACTTCAGGCCGTCCAGGGTGACCGGGTGGTCGTCGACCACCAGGATTCGCATGGGCACGCACGACCTCCCGGGGCGCGTCGGTTGGGGGACTGTCGGTAGAATATCCGTGAGGTGGCGTCCATGAGCGAGATCGACTCAGAAAACGGCAACGGCGAGGTTTCCCCGAACGGGGATGCCGTGGTGGCTCTGAAGGAGCGTGTGCTCGAGGCCCTGTCCAACGTCCACGACCCCGAGCTCGGCATCAACATCGTCGACCTGGGGCTGGTGTACGACGTCCGCATCGAGGAGGGCCTCGTGCACGTCACGTACACCCTGACCACCATGGGCTGCCCGATCGGGCCGCTCATCGAGGGCCAGATGGAGCAGCTCCTGGCCGAGGTGGACGGCGTGAAGGGGTTCGAGGCCGAGATGGTCCTGCGGCCGCCCTGGACCCCAGAGATGATGTCCGAGGAGGCGAAGGCCGCGCTCGGGTACTTCTAGACGAGCGGGTTCCGCTCCCTTCCGGAAGCCGCCCCGAGAAGGCCACGACCCTCGGCCACACGTTGCACCTGCATCGTCGTCAGCTCCGTTTCGCACGGAATCTCTTGCACTTGCAATCCGCGGCGGCCTGGTGCTGTAATTCCTATCTCGCAGATAGGGAATCGACCCAAGGGGAGGTAGCGCATGGCCGAATACGCGAATCCGGACGCCCTCGTCGAGACGGACTGGCTGGAAGAGAACCGGAGCGACCCGTCCATCCGGGTCGTCGAGGTCGACGAGGACACCACCGCCTACGAGAAGGGCCATATCCCTGGGGCGGTGGCCTGGAACTGGACCACCGACCTGCACGCGCCGACCGGCCGTGACTTCGTCAACCAGGAGCAGTTCTCCCGGCTGCTGAATCGGTCCGGGGTCGGCGACGACACCACGGTGGTGCTGTACGGGGGCAACAACAACTGGTTCGCCGCCTACGCCTACTGGCTGGCGCGCTACCTGGGCTACGGCAGCGTCAAGCTCCTGAACGGCGGCAGGAAGAAGTGGGAGCTCGAGTCGCGCGAGCTGACCCAGGACGTACCGTCCTACGACGCCACCGACTGCTCGGTGGAGGGGCCGGTGGTGGGCGACTTCCGGGCGTTCCGAGAGGAAGTCCTGGACAAGGTCAACGAGGGCGAGGCGTCCTTCGTGGATGTGCGCTCCCCGGAGGAGTACCGGGGCGAGAAGCTCGCCCCCGACCACCTCCCGCAGGAGCAAGCGCAGGTCCCCGGCCACATCCCGGGCGCGGCCAACATCCCGTGGAGCAAGGCCGCCAACGACGACGGCACCTTCAAGTCGGCGGACGAGCTCGCGGAGCTGTACCAGGGGGCCGGGGTGACCCCCGACAAGGAGGTCATCGCCTACTGCCGGATCGGGGAGCGCTCGTCGCACACCTGGTTCGTCCTGCGCGAGCTCCTGGGCTACGAGAACGTGAAGAACTACGACGGCAGCTGGACGGAATACGGCTCGCTGGTCGGTGTGCCGGTGGAGAAGGGCTAGCCCGAGCCTCCTCCCCGGTCTCGCGACGCAGGGGGGTGCCGCCTTCGGGCGGCGCCCCCTCCGCGTCTCCAGGCCCCTTTTTCTTCGCGATGGCCCCGCCAGCCGCTGTGGGGCACGGTAATTCCGACTTCCCAGATCGACTTTGAGGTGTCCCGCGGGCTACACTGTGTGTGCACCGGCGGCAGGGGATCCGCGCCCGAAGCGAGGATCTCGACCCGCCGGGTAGAATTCGAGCGAGTCCACCTACGCGATCGAGGTGACCACAGTTGGCAGTCACCCAGGAAGAGCACCTCTCAGAGCTCAGCAAGGGCTATCGCTTCGGCTGGCACGACCCCGAGCACTACGTGTTCCAGCCCAAGAGGGGCCTGTCCGAGGAGGTCGTCGAGGAGATCTCCTGGCTCAAGCAGGAGCCGGAGTGGATGCGCAAGTTCCGCCTGAAGGCGCTCAAGCACTTCCGGGCCCGGCCCATGCCGTGGTGGGGCGCCGACCTGTCCGACATCGACTTCGAGAACATCTACTACTTCATCCGGGCCACCGAGAAGCAGGCCCAGTCCTGGGAGGACCTGCCCGACGACATCAAGGGCACCTGGGACCGCTTGGGCATCCCGGAGGCCGAGAAGAAGTACCTCGGGGGCGTGTCGGCCCAGTACGAGAGCGAGGTCGTCTACCACAAGATCCGCGACGAGCTGGACGCCATGGGCGTGCTCTTCTGCGACATGGACACGGCGCTGCGCGAGCATCCCGACATCGTCAAGGAGTACTTCGGCACGATCATTCCGCCCAACGACAACAAGTTCGCCGCGCTGAATAGCGCTGTCTGGTCAGGCGGCTCGTTCGTTTGGGTGCCGGCCGGCGTGAAGGTGGAAGTCCCGCTGCAGGCTTACTTCCGCATCAACGCCGAGAACATGGGCCAGTTCGAGCGCACGCTGATCATCGTCGACGAGGGCGCATACGTGCACTACGTCGAAGGGTGTACGGCACCGATCTACTCCACGGACTCGCTGCACAGCGCCGTCGTGGAGATCATCGTGAAGAAGGACGCCCGCTGTCGCTACACGACGATCCAGAACTGGTCGAACAACGTCTACAACCTGGTCACCAAGCGCGCGGTCGCCTACGAGAACGCGACGATGGAGTGGGTCGACGGGAACCTCGGCTCGAAGCTGACGATGAAGTACCCGGCGATCTGGCTGCTCGGCGAGGGCGCGCACGGCGAGGTGCTCTCGATCGCCTTCGCGGGCGAGGGCCAGCACCAGGATGCGGGCGGCAAGTGCGTCCACGTAGCGCCGAACACGACGTCCGTGATCAACTCGAAGTCGATTTCGAAGGACGGAGGGCGTGCGGGCTACCGCGGCCTGCTCGAGGTGGCGAAGGGCGCGCACGGCGCAAAGTCGAAGGTGGTCTGCGACGCGCTGATCCTCGACGAGGACTCGCGCTCGGACACCTACCCGTACATCAGGATCGACGAGAACGAGGTGGACATCGGCCACGAGGCGACGGTCTCAAAGATCGGCGAGGAGCAGCTTTTCTACCTGATGTCGCGCGGGCTCCCCGAGGCCGAGGCGTCGGCGATGGTGGTGAGCGGCTTCGTCGAGCCGATCACGAAGGAGCTGCCGCTGGAGTACGCGGTCGAGATGAACCGCCTAATCCAGCTGCAGATGGAGGGCTCGGTTGGCTAAGGCCGCAGAGGCCGTCGAGGCGGCGATCGCAGGAGAGGCCAAGCTCGACGCGCACACGCTCCGCACGGACTTTCCGATCTTCCAGCAGCGCGTCCACGGCAAGCCGCTCGCCTACCTCGACTCCGCGGTGAGCGCGCAGAAGCCGCGGCAGGTGCTCGACGCCCAGCGCGGGTTCTACGAGACGTCCTACACCAACGTCCATCGCGGCGTCTACCTGCTCGCCGAGCGGGCGACCGAGCGCTTCGAGGGCTCGCGCGAGACGTTCGACCGCATCCTCGGCAAGCGCCGCAGGCCTTCACGGGCGACGCCGAAGCCCTTCATCCGCGAGCGGCGGGTGATCGAGCGCGAGGAGGCGGGCTCGCTGACGGGCGCGGCGATCTAGCGGTGCTTCGCCGGGG